>JAYSPJ010000172.1:0-9830 GCA_043722155.1 Bradyrhizobium sp. | reverse complement strand
AACACCAGCGTCAGCCCCAGGGCAACGATGAAAAGCCAGGACGCCTGAATCAGTCCATCGAGCACGATCGTCAGAAAGAAGTTCATTGGTATGTTTCGTGCCGGATGTTGCAGGGGGCTAGCAATTCAAGGCGCTTTGAAACTGCGACAACGCGGGATGACATGTCGCAAAGGTGAGAGGAGGCAGCGGCGCGAGCCTCTCACTCGCGCCGCTTCAACCCCGGTTCAGGGCAAGCCGTCGGTCAGTTGCACTTGGCGCCTTGCATGCCGCCCTTGATCCAGTCGAGCGACTTGACGCCGGGAGGCGGATTGACGCATTCGGCGGCAAAATACTGGATGTCGACCAGATCCACCCGCTTCGTGGCCGGATTGTATTTGGTGCGGCTGAAGGCGATCGGCTGGATCGCCTGATGGCCGTCGGCAAGCTTCATCTGAATGAGCCCGCCGGGCGAGGGCCATTCGAGCCCGGTCATCGCCGCGACCAGTTCGTCGGTCGAGGGTTTCTTGCCGCCGTTCTTGGCCATCGCCTTCTCGACCGCAGCCTTCAGTCCGAGGATCGACTGCGTGATGCGATAGGCCGCCTGCACCGGATAGACGCCGTTCGCAGCCTCATAACCCTTGAACAGCCAATCATTCAGCGGCGATTTCTGCGACATCAGGCCGTAGGCGCCGCGCGCACCGATGATGGTGCCGTCGGGCATCTTGTCGCCGAGCGGCGGCAGCACGTGATCGGCGGCACTGAAGACAAGCTGGCTGCGTTTCGGCAGGCCGCGGGGCGCGGATTGCAGGACAAAGGCCTGAAGATCGCCGCCCCACAGGCTCGAATAGACCACGTCGGAGCCAGCGCCGACCAATGCAGAGATCTCCGTGCCGTACTGGCCCGCGCCGAACTTCGGCAAGAGGTCGGTCACGAGTTTGGCGTTGGGGTAAAGCTGTCCGGCTGCTGCGACGAAGTCGGCCCGGCTGTCCTGACCCCAAGCGTAATCCTGGTTGATCGCCGAAAGCGTGTCCATCTTGACGTTCGTCGCCTTCATGTACCTGATAAGCCCGACATTATCCATCGTGGCATGGGCGGCGGTGCGGAACACGTAATTGTATTTCGTTTCCTCGAAGATGCGCGGCGTGCCGCAATCCATCAGCACCAGCATCTTCTTCAGTTCTTCCGCGATCGGCGCCACTGCCAGGCAGTCGCCGGAGCCGATATAGCCGAGCACCACATCGACATTGTCGCGCTGATAGAGATTGCGCAGTTCCTGGACCTGCTTGGTGGCGCCGCCATTCTCGTCGATGATCACGGGCTCGATCTTCATACCGCCGAACCCGATCTTCTCGTAAGGCGAGGGGGCCGCGCCCTTGTTCAACTGGTCGATGACGAACTGGCCGCCATTACGGGCCGGTACGCCGAAGCTGTCGGCGGCAGGCCCTGACAGGAACGTCACGATGCCGAGCTTGAAGGTTTCTTGCGCAGATGCCGGCGCCACCAAGGCGAGCGCCGCTGCAGATACGACAGTCAGCAGTGTGGCAGCGCGGTGAATCCGTGAAAAATGATCCATGATTGTCTCCCCTTTTATTGCCGGCGGTTGAAGCCGCTCATTTCGTCCGCGCCGGGCTGCCCCGACTTGGCGATTATTGCCGTGAGTTTAGGCGGGCTTTGCCGGCGCGTCTATGGATGCCGCAGGTTGACAGGCTTTTCAGGTGCGACATCTGGCCGTCGAGATGGCAATTATCCATCGAGGATGGCGACGGCCCGGGTCCAGCCCGCCGAGGCACGTTCGATCTTGACCGGAAAACACGACACGGTGAAACCGGTCGATGGCAACTGTTCGAGGTTGTGCAGCTTTTCGAGATGGCAGTAGCCAATGTGGCGTCCAGCCTTGTGGCCTTCCCAGATCAGGCTGGCATCCTTGGTCTCCGCATACTTCTTCGCGGTATAGACGAACGGCGCATCCCAGCTCCAGCCGTCGATGCCGGTCAGCCGGACGCCGCGCTCGAGCAGATACATCGTCGCCTCATAGCCCATGCCGCAGCCGGACGTGACGTAATCCTGCCGGCCGTATTTGGTTCCGGCGCTGGTGTTGACCACGACGATCTCCAGCGGCGAAAGCGTGTGGCTGATGCGCTTCAGCTCGTTTTCAACATCCTTTGCCGTTGCGACATAGCCGTCCGGCAAATGACGGAAATCCAGCTTCACGCCGGGCTGCAGGCACCATTCCAGCGGCACTTCATCGATGGTCCATGAGCGCTCGCCGCGGTTCATGGTCGGGTGAAAGTGCCAGGGCGCATCGAGATGGGTGCCGTTATGGGTGGAGAGCTGTACCTGTTCGACCGCCCAGCCCTGGCCGTCCGGCAGATCCTCGGCCTTCAACCCGTCGAAGAACTGCAGCATGCGCGGCAGGCCCTGCTGGTGATCGATGTACTGGATAGTGGGATGTCCGCCGGGCGGATCGGCCGGCACATCGTTCTGCAGCGGCACGGAAATGTCGATCAGTCGTCTGGCCATATGCGTTTCCTCGAAGAGTTTTTCTGCTTTTATCGACGTCTCAAGCATCAGGCGTCCTGGCGCTCGACCTTGTTTTTCAGGATTCCGATCTTTTCGACCTCAAGTTCGATGCTATCGCCGTGTTCGAGATACCAGCCAAGCTCAAGCCCGCAGCCGTTGCCGACGGTGCCTGACCCGATGAATTCGCCGGGCATCAGGGTTTCATCCCTGGTGACGTGCGCAATGATCTCCTCGAATGAAAACAGCATTCCCTCGGTAACGCCCTGCGAGCGCATCTTGCCATTGACGCGGGCTTCCATCTTGAGCTTGTAGGGATCGCCGATCTCGTCCGCCGTCACGATCCAGGGGCCCATGACGTTACCGCCGTCGAAGCTCTTGCCCTTGGCCGGGCCGAGCCGTCCTTCCATCTCGACGCGCTGGGCGTCGCGTGCCGAGAAATCGTTGAAGATCGTATAGCCGAAGATGTGGTCCCCGGCCTTCGAGGCCGGGATATTGGCCCCCTTGTTCTTGGTGACGATCCCGAATTCGAGTTCGTAGTCCATCACCTTGCTGTAGCGCGGCCACCTCACGGTGGTGTTGGTGCCGCGCACACTGAAGCGGTTGGTGATGTAGTAGATCGGCTGCTTGCGGTAGACCTCGGGCAACTCGCCCAGCGGCTCGGCATCGATCCGCGCCAGTTCCGCCATGTCGTTTTTGGCGCGCGCTGCAAGCTTGAGCTGGCCGCGCGGCGCCTGCAGGATATGCAGCGGGAATGACATGCCGTCGCGCATTTGCCGCGGCTCGGGGATCGGTGCCAGTATCTCGGCGGCGGCGACATTCTCGGACAGACTCTCATCCTTGCCGCTCTTGTCAAACAAAGTCCTTGCCTGATCGAGTGCAGCAGGGCCGGCGTCGATCAGCTGTAACATCGACGCGAAGGCCGGATTGCATTTGCCCTCCCGGTCCGCCGCCGCCGCCAGATCGAACAGTCGCGAATCATCCTTGTGGACCAGACCGATCTTTTCCTGGCCGCCGGATCGAAATGTCGCAAGTTTCACCGCTATCTCCTCTTGTAGTTCGATAAAATATATGATCATTAAAAATATCGATAAACAAGAGGCGATCGAAAATATCGCAACCGGGAGGCGATTGATGACCAGATTACTGGCGGCAGCCGGTCTTGCGGCGGTTTTGGCCGCGAGCCCCGTGCATGCGCAGAGCAAGATCCAGATCGGCTGCACCGCGACTTCCGACTGCGCTTCCGCCATGGTCGCGATCGACGAAGGCATCTTCAAGAAGCATGGTCTCGATGCTGAAATGGTGTTGATTGGCATCAATTCGAACATTCCGGCCGCGATCCTCTCCAACTCGATCCAGATCGGCGGGCCGACCTCCACCGTGTTCCTGCAGGCGGCCGATGGTGGCCTCGATCTGGTGGCGGTCGGGGGTGCGACGGTGATGAGTCCAATCTCGAACGGCAACATCACCGCGTTCGTCCGCAATGGCATTGTGATCAACGAGCCGAAGGATTTCATCGGCAAGAAAGTCGGCGCGCCCGGGCTCGGCGCGTTCCTGCATGTCCTGTTCGTGAAATGGCTGGTCGAGAAGGGCGTTGATCCCAAGAAGGTCAATTTTGTCGAGGTGACGTTTCCGACCATGATGGATATCGTGAAGTCGGGCAGCGTGGATGCAGTCCTGACTGCAGAGCCGTTCGTGACCCGGATGACCAATGCCGGACTAGGCTCGGTCGGTGCCCGCTACGCCGTCGAACTCGCGCGGACCGAACCGATCATTTTCTACGCCGCCTCGCGCGAATGGGCGGAGAAGAATCCCGACACCATCAAGAAGTTCCGCGCGGCAATTGCGGAAGCGGCTCCCATCGTCAACAACGACCGGGAAAAGGCCTCCGCCTCGATTCAAAAATTCACCAAGCAGCCGATCGAACTGGTCAAGGCCACGCCGCCGAACCGGTCGGAGCCGATTCTCAAAGCGGAGCAGCTGGCGTGGTGGATCGACATCATGGCGTCGCAGAAAATGTTGCAGAGTAAGCTCGATCTCAACAAGCTGATCCTGAAGTAGAACGGAGCATGGCATCAGCGGTGCAAAGCGGTTCAGGGGAGGTGCCGGGTTCGGACACCTTGAGCGAGCGCGCGGCCAGCCTGGTGCAGCGCGATATCATCGCCGGCGATCTGGCGCCTGGGGCGCGCCTTGGGATCATCAATCTGGTTCAGCGCTACGACATCGGCGCAACGCCGCTGCGCGAAGGCCTGTCCAGGCTCATTTCCAGGGGACTGATCGTCGGAATCGGCCAGCGCGGTTTCCGGGTGGCCGATGTCAGCCGCGAGGATCTGAAAGACATTACGCAGATGCGCACGGTGGTCGAGATCGAGGCCCTGCGGCTCGCTATGGCGCGCGGCGACGACGCGTGGGAAGCGGGGATTGTCAGCGCGCTGCATCAAATGCGCCGGCACATTCAGCGCACCGGCGACAAGTTTCGCGAGGGCGCGCCGGAGTTCGACGGGTTGCACAAGGGATTTCACACCGCCCTGCTGGCGGCTTGCGGATCAAGACGACTGTTGACGGCGCATTCGGATCTTTACGACCAGGCCTACCGTTATCGCCGCGTCATGATGCGCGGCTTGGGTAGCGGCGAGGATTTTGTCGCGGCACATCAGAAACTTGCGGACCTGGTTCTCACGCGCGATGTCGATGGTGCACAAACCATGCTCAGGTCTCACCTGGGTTCGACGCTCAATTTCGTCTATCCGCCGGCCAAAGGGGGTAGATCGTGAGCATGACTGCGGCAGCGAGCCAAAGACCGAACTGCCCTCGTCCCGGGCGGGCGCAGATCGCATTCTCCAGCGTCACGCTCAATCTGGGCGGCAAGGCAATTCTGGAAGACATCAGCCTTGACGTGAAGCCGGGCGAATTCCTCTGCATCATCGGCGCGTCCGGCTGCGGCAAGACCACGGCGCTGCGTCTCGCGGCCGGTTTATACCAGCCGACCAGCGGGACCGTGACCTTTGACGGCGCGCCGATGCTGATGCCGCGGCGTGATATCGCCATCGTCTTTCAGGACTACGGCAAGGCGCTGCTGCCGTGGCGAACCGCCGCCGGCAACGTATCGCTGGCGCTGGAGGCATCTGGCGTCACTACCTCGCAGCGCGCCGCCCGCATCGACGAACTGCTGAAAAAGGTCGGATTGCCCAACCACGCCGAAAAATACCCGGCTGAGATGTCGGGCGGCATGCAGCAGCGCCTGCAGATCGCGCGCTGCCTCGCGCAGCAGCCCAAGGCACTGTTGATGGACGAGCCGTTCGGCGCGCTCGATGCGATGACGCGTCAGGGGTTGCAGGACGAAGTCCTGGCGCTGGTGCGCGCCAGCGATGCAACGGTCGTGTTCGTCACCCACGACCTGGAAGAGGCGATTTATCTCGGTGACCGCGTCATAGGCCTGTTGCCGCATCCCGGCCGCATCGGCATCGAACTCAAGATCGATCTGCCGCGGCCCCGTGATCAGCTGACGACGCGCGAACACCCTGAATTCTTGCGGCTGCGCCGCGAATTGTTCGATTTCATCAAGGCGTCGGAAACATGATTCCGGAGCGCATCAAGGCGTTTCTGCTTCCGATCGCGGTCCTGGCGATACTTGAGATCTGGGCCCGCGCGGTTCATCTGGAAAGCGACTCACTGGCGCCGCCGAGCGCCATTGCCGCGGCACTTGCCGAGGCTTTCCAGGACGGCTCGATGCTGATTGCGACGCGTGATACGCTGATCTCGGCGTTCGCCGGGCTCTCGATCGGTGGCGCTGTCGGCCTTGCCTGCGGCATTGCGCTTGGGATTTTTCACATCTTCGATCGGCTGATGGAAGTCACCATCGAGGCTATCCGTCCCATCCCGTCCATTGCGCTGTTGCCGATCGCGCTGATCGCGCTGGGTTTCGGCTACCGCATGGAGATCCTGATCGTTGCATTCGCATGCGTCTGGCCGATCCTGGTTTTGACCCGCGCGGCCGTCGGCGGCATCGAGCCGCGTCTGATCGAGGTATCACGTGCGCTGCGGCTTTCGCCTGCGGACCGGGTCCGCAAGATCATCATTCCGGCGGCGCTGCCGCGGATTTTTCTGGCGTTCCGCCTGGCGGCCGGCATAGCCCTGATCGTCGCCGTCACGGTCGAGATCGCGATCAATCCGATCGGGCTAGGTGCTGCGATCATGACGGCACAGCAGGCGCTGCGGCCGGACCGGATGCTGGCCTATCTGTTCTGGATCGGCTTGATCGGTTACCTGCTGAACACCGGCCTCGTGGTCGCGCAACGCCAATTGTTCGGGCGCGCGGCTCTGGTTGGTGATACGGCATGAACCGCCCCTTGCTGTACTGGCGCGCCGCCAGCTTCGCGGTCGCGGCGGGCTTTATCGGGTTGTGGCAGTTCATTGCCGATCAGCGGTTGGTATCGCCGGTGTTCCTGCCGGGACCGGATCGCGCCTGGGCATCGCTGGTACGAGGATTTGCCAGCGGCGACCTCTTGGACAAGCTCGTGGGAACCCTGGAGCACATGGCTTATGGCTGGTTCGTCGCGTCAATCGCCGGCATCGCGCTTGGTGCCACGATCGGTTCGTCACGTACGATGCGCAGCTATGTCGCGCCGTCGCTGGAGTTTCTCCGGCCGCTGCCGGTATCAGCCATTATTCCCGTCGCGATTGCGATGTTCGGGTTGACCCAGAGCATGGCGCTGTTTGTGATCGCGTTTGGCGCGATCTGGCCGATGCTGCTGGCGACAATTCACGGCTTCGCGGCAGTCGAACCGCGGCTTTACGAGGTGGCGCGGTCGCTGGATATGTCGCGACTGGCGGTCATCTTCAAGATCGCGTTGCCGTCGGCAAGTCCGGATATACTTTCCGGCATGCGACTGAGCCTGACGGTGGCGCTCATTCTGTCGGTGGTCTGCGAAATTCTCGCCGGCCTCGATGGCCTGGGACACTGGGTCCTGCTGTCGGCACGATCGTTCCGTTCAGCAGACTTGTTCGCCGGCGTGATGCTGCTTGGTGTCATTGGCTATCTGACCGCGCTCGCGATGTCGATGGTCGAGAAGCGGCTGTTGAAATGGCGATCGAGCGGCCATTGAGCGCCGTATGGTGGATCGGCGGAATCAATTCCGTGTCGTTACTGCCGTGCGTCGAGAAAGCCGGCGCGTGTTCGCAGCTCGCGCCGATCAGCGCCGATCAACAGGTCGATCAGGTCCTGCGCCTGCTTCGCATGAACAGCCTGCGTGGTCACCGCCGCGGTATACGTGGTCGCGAGATCGCATCCCTGCGGCAGCGATCCCGACAGGGTCACGCCTTTGGTGCTGATGATCTCGGTCGATTGCGTGCAGCCGATCGGCCTCGCGGCATCGGATTCTGCCAGATGGCGCATCGCGGTCGCGCCGTTCGGAAAGACTCTAAGCCGGCCCGCCACCTCGTCGGCGATTCCGAGTTGCTGCAGGACCTTTACCACGTGGATTCCGGCGGTAGACACCGTGGTATCCGGAACGAAGATCGCGTCCGCTGCGCGCAACGCCGCGCGCAGCGCTGCAGCATCATTGACCTTGACCATGGAATCGCCGGCGCGGACGGCGACCGCGGTCTCGACCAAGCCAATGTCGGCGATTGAGGCGGGGACCACCCAGTTCTCTTCCTCCAGCTTGGAGACAATGGCCGCCGTCAGAACAATGATGTCGGCTTTGGTGCCGGAGCGCAGTTTGTCGGCCATGGCGCCTACCGCGCCAAACTCTCCCGCTATGTCGAGGCCGGTCTGCGCCTTGAATTGTGGTGCAAGACTTGCGACCAGGCCCTGCGCCGCGCCGCCGCTTAGGATGTTCAACGCAGTCATGAGGTCAATTCCATCGCAGCGATCAGGCTGTCGCGTGTGATCGGCAGGTTGCGAACGCGGACGCCGAGCGCATCGAACACGGCGTTGGCGATCGCCGCCGTGACCGGACCGTGTGCCGCTTCGCCCGCGCCGACAGGCTCGCTGTCGGGCCGCTGGATCAGCTCGACTTGCACATCAGGCACCTCGCTGAAGCGAAGGATGGGATACGATGCCCAGGTGGTGCTGGTGATGCGCCGCCGGTCGAAGCGGACGCGCTCTTTCAAGACCCAGCTGGTGGCCTGGATCGCGCCGCCTTCGATCTGATTGATCACGCCATCGGGATTGATGGCTTCGCCGACATCGACCGCGATGGTCAGCCGCCTGACGTTGATATCCTCCGCGCCATCGACTTCGGCAATGACGGCACAATAGGCGCCGGTGTTCTTGTAGCGCGCGAAACCGAGGCCGTAGCCCGTGCCCGCTTGCTTGTCCGGCTTCCATTTCGCGCGTTTCGCGACCGCGCGAATCACCTCCCTTGCCCGCTCGTCCGACAAATGGCGCAGCCGGAAGCTGATCGGATCCTCGCCGTGCTCGGCGGCGAGTTCGTCGAGAAAACATTCGATCGCGAATACATTGCCCTGTGCGCCCAGGGTCCGCAGCGCGGAGGTTCGGATCGGCATGGTCGTGAGCCGATGGCATTCGATCCGCCACGACGGAAAATCGTAAAGTGGAACAGAATTGCGGTCGGCGCCACCACCATTAGCCGATGGTGGATTGGTGGAGATCATGCGCGGGAACGGATTTCTCAGCTCGGTCGCGGCAAGCAAAGCGGGCTGAGCCGCGCGCCCGGGTCGCGCGGTATGCCCGTTGCTCCAGATGCTGTGGCGCCAGTCGACGATTTCGTCCTTCGCGTCAAGGTCTGCCTCGATCTCGATCGCCATCGCCGCCCCGAACGGCGCATGCGTCATCTCGTCTTCGCGCGACCATTGCACCCGAACCGGCTGGCCTTTGGCCGTTTTCGCCAGCAGCACGGCGTCGAGCGCGACGTCGTCGGCGGCATTGTGCCCGTAGCAGCCGGCGCCCTCCATATGCTCGACCGTGATATTCTCGACCGGCAATTTCAAAACCAGCGCGAGATCGGCGCGGAGGAGATAGACCCCCTGGCTGTGGGTCCAGACATGGACGCGGTCCTCCGCGGTCCATTGCGCCATGGCGCAGGACGGTGCGATCGAGCCATGTGCGATATAGGGGCGGGTGTATTGCCGCCGCATCGTCCGCGTCGATCCGCTGGTCGCTGGCGCCGTCTTATGGTCGATCATCGTCGACTCCGACGGCTGGGCTTTCAGGAACGAAGCCAGTCGGTCTTCATCGGGCAGCACTTCGCCTGAGGACCATGTCGCGTTTTTGCGCAGCGCCTTGATCGCGGCCTCGGCGCCGGCTTCGGTCTTGCTGACGACGCCGGCGAAATGATCGTCGCGCACGACAGCGACCAGACCAGCCACGG
>JAYSPJ010000171.1:0-11061 GCA_043722155.1 Bradyrhizobium sp. | reverse complement strand
CGGCCTGTTTGTCGGCGCGCTGCCGAACGGCTCCAGGCGCTATCAGTTGCGCGCCCGCTTCGGCGACACCGTCGTCGATCTCGACGATCCCTATCGCTTTCCGCCCGTGCTGACCGACTTCGATCTCTATCTGCTCGGCGAAGGCACCCATCAGCGCATCTACGACAAGCTCGGCGCGCATCCGATGACGCTGGACGGCGTTCCCGGCGTGGCCTTCGTGGTGCTCGCCCCCAATGCGCGGCGCGTCAGCGTGGTCGGCGACTTCAATTTTTGGAATCCGCGGCGGCATCCGATGCGAGTGCGCGGGATCGGCTACTGGGAGCTGTTCGTACCCCATGCCGCCCCGGGCGATCACTACAAGTTCGACATCATCGGCCCGCAGGGCGAGCAGTTGCCGCTGAAATCCGACCCGATGGCGTTTGCCGCGGAAATCCGCCCAAGCAGCGCTTCGATCGTGCTCGACGAGACAAAACTGCCGCGTCCGCGCCCGGCGCCTTCAGGTATCAATGCGCTCGGCGCGCCGATGTCGATCTACGAGGTCCATCTGGGCTCGTGGCGGCGAAAGGACAACAACGAATGGCTGAGCTATCGCGAGCTCGCCGAGCAGCTTCCGCGCTATGTCAAGGATCTCGGCTTCACCCATGTCGAGTTTCTCCCGATCAGCGAGCATCCGTTCGACGGCTCGTGGGGCTACCAGCCGACCGGCATGTACGCGCCCACCAGCCGGTTCGGCACGCCGGAAGATTTTTGCGTACTGGTCGATGCCTTTCATCGCGAGGGCCTGGGCGTGATGCTGGACTGGGTGCCCGGGCATTTCCCGGACGATCCGCACGGCCTCGGCAATTTCGACGGCACCGCATTCTACGAGCACGCCAACCCGCTGCAGGGCCGTCATCTCGACTGGGGTACCCTGATCTACAATTTTGGCCGCACCGAAGTGGTCAATTTCCTGGTGTCGAACGCGCTGTTCTGGCTGGAGCGTTACGCCATCGACGGTCTGCGCGTCGATGCGGTCGCCTCCATGCTCTATCTCGACTACAGCCGCCCTGCCGGCGGCTGGATCCCGAACAAATATGGCGGCCGGGAAAATCTCGAGGCGATCGATTTCCTGCGCCGCTTCAATACCGAACTGTTCGCCCGCTTTCCGCAGGCCACCACGGCGGCGGAAGAATCCACCGCATGGCCGCAGGTGTCGCGCCCCGTCGAATATGGCGGGTTGGGCTTCGGCTATAAATGGAATATGGGCTGGATGCACGACACGCTGAATTACATCGCCAGGGATCCGATCCACCGCAAGCATCATCACGGCGACATCCTGTTCGGCCTGCATTACGCCTTCTCGGAAAACTTTATTCTGCCGCTGTCGCACGACGAAGTCGTTCACGGCAAGCGCTCGCTGCTCGGGCGGATGCCCGGTGACGACTGGCAGCGCTTTGCCAACTTGCGCGCTTACTACAGCTTCATGTTCGCCCATCCGGGCAAGAAGCTGATGTTCATGGGCTGCGAGTTCGGCCAGGAACGCGAATGGAATCACGATCGATCGCTCGACTGGCATCTGCTCGAACAGACGAAACACGCCGGCATCCACAGCCTGATCCGCGATCTGAATGGGCTTTACCGCAACGTACCGGCGCTGCATCAGCTGGATTGCGATCCATCCGGGTTCGAATGGATCGTGACCGATGATGCCGGCGGCAACGTGTTTGCCTGGATTCGCAAGGGCGACGATGCCCGCGCGCGCTGTCTCGTCGTCATCAATTTTTCGCCGAACGTCTATCACAACTACCGCGTCCGCGTGCCGTTCATCGGCAAGTGGCGCGAAGTGCTCAATTCGGACTCCGCGCATTACGGCGGCAGCAACGTCGGGAACGTCGGCGAGGTCCGGACGTTGGAAGGCCTCGTGCCTGAACTAAATCTCACCCTTCCGCCACTGGCCGCGATATTCCTTGTACCGGAAAGCTGACGCATGCGACTGACCGCCGGAACGCCCTCACGCCTCGGTGCAAGCTGGGACGGCCGGGGCACCAATTTTGCGCTGTTCTCCGCCAACGCGCAAAAAGTCGAACTTTGCCTGTTCGACAGTCAGGGACGTCGCGAACTTGAGCGTATCGAATTGCCGGAGCGGACCGAAGATGTCTGGCACGGCTATCTGAACGACGTCTCGCCGGGCCAGCTCTATGGCTATCGCGTTCACGGGCCCTATGAGCCCGAACACGGCCACCGCTTCAATGCCAACAAGCTGCTGATCGATCCCTATGCCAGACGAACGGCAGGACGGTTGGTATGGAGCGACGCGCATTTCGCCTACCGCACCGGCAGCGCGCGCGAGGACCTGTCGTTCGACCGCCGTGACAACGCGCGCGGCATGCCGAAAGCCGTCGTCGTCGACGAGACCTTCAACTGGGGCCGCCGCGAAATGCGCCCCAATATTCCCTGGGAAGACACCATCATCTATGAGGCGCACGTCAAGGGACTGACCCAGAAGCGCGGGGACGTTGCGCCCGGTCTGCGCGGCACCTATGGCGGCCTCTCGTCGCCGGTGATGATCGAGCATCTCAAGCGCCTTGGCGTCACCACCGTCGAGTTGCTGCCGATCCACGGCCTAGTCGACGACCGGACGCTGGTCGAGAAAAAACTGGCGAACTACTGGGGCTACAATACGCTGTCCTTTTTCGCGCCGGAGCCGCGCTATTCGCAGGACAATCCGCTCGACGCCTTCCGCACCACGGTGGCGCGATTGCATGACGCCGGCATCGAGGTGATGCTTGACGTCGTCTACAACCACACCGCCGAGGGCAATCATATGGGCCCGACGCTGTCGTTCCGCGGCATCGACAACGCCTCCTATTACTGGCTGATGCCGGACAATCCGCGCTACTACGACGATTTCACCGGCTGCGGCAGCTCGGTCAATCTCACCCATCCGCGCGTGCTGCAGATGGTGATGGATTCGCTGCGTTACTGGGTCGAGGTCTGCCACGTCGACGGCTTTCGCTTCGACCTCGCCACCACGCTGGCGCGCGGCGCGAACGGCTTTGACCGCAACACTGCATTTCTCACCACGATCCGGCAGGACCCGGTGCTGGCCTCCGTAAAGCTGGTCGCCGAGCCATGGGACCTTGGCATGGGCGGCTATCAGGTCGGCGCGTTTCCATCGCAATGGTCGGAATGGAACGACCGCTATCGCAGCGCGATGCGACGCTACTGGAGCGGCGAAGGCAGCCTGATCGGCGAAGTGTCGCGCCGCATGACCGGCTCGTCCGACCTGTTCAACCATGACGGCCGCAAGCCCCGCGCCAGCGTCAACCACATCACGGTCCATGACGGCTTCACGCTGGCGGATCTGTTCAGCTACAACGAAAAGCACAACGATGCCAACGGCGAAGACAACCGCGACGGCTCCAGCGACAACCACAGCAACAATTGCGGCCATGAAGGCCCGACCGACGACGCAGCAATAACCGAATTGCGCCGCCAGCTTCGGAAAAATCAGCTGGCGTGCCTGTTGCTGGCGCAGGGCGTGCCGCTGATCCTGGCCGGCGACGAGGTGGCCAACTCGCAATCCGGGAACAACAACGCCTACTGCCAGGATAACGAAATCGGCTGGGTCAGCTGGGATGGTCTTGGGCGCGAGGGCGACGACCTCATCGACTTCGTCGGTCACGTGACCGAATTGCGAAAGCGCTTTCCGCAGATCCGGACGCAGCGCTGGCTCGATGGGCGCCGCGCCGACGGCTCGTTTGGCGTATTGTGGCTGACGCCCGCCGCCGATGAGATGAAGGACGAGGATTGGAATTTCCCGGAAGGCCGATTCCTTGCTTACGTGCTGGGGCCGGCCGGGCATGGACAAGCGCCGGTCTTCATCGTGCTGAACGCCGCCCCCGAAGAAATCGGGTTCAAGCTGCCAAAGATGCCGGAATACAACAGCTGGCAGCAACTATTGAACACCGCGGACGTTAAGCAGCAGGTCACGGACTTCGCGTCGGGAAGCGAGACGAAGGCGCCTCCCCGCTCGGTTCTCGTGTTTGCGGGTTCGGCATGAATGAGCGGCAATTCGGCGCAAGGCTGACAACGGGCGGCGCATCATTTCATCTATGGGCGCCGGCGGCGAAACGCGTCGACCTGCTGCTGGACAAACCTCAACCCATGCGGCGCGGCGAAGGCGGCTGGTTTTCCGCCGAGATCGCCGATGTAAGGGGCGGT
Source organism: Bradyrhizobium sp. (assembly GCA_043722155.1). Lineage (GTDB taxonomy): Bacteria > Pseudomonadota > Alphaproteobacteria > Rhizobiales > Xanthobacteraceae > Bradyrhizobium. The sequence goes on along the minus strand of JAYSPJ010000171.1, from coordinate 6,858 downwards.
GCACGCTACAAATTCCGCATCGACGACGAGATCGACGTGCCCGATCCGGCCTCCGCCTTTCAGCCCGAGGATGTTTCTGGTCCGAGCGAGGTGATCGATCATTCCAGCTACCGGTGGCGCGCTTCGGACTGGCGCGGACGGCCATGGCAGGACACCGTCCTGATCGAGACCCATGTCGGCACCTTCACTCCGGAAGGCAACTACCGCGCCATGCTCGGCAAGCTGGATCATCTGGTGGAGACCGGCATCACCGCGCTGGAACTAATGCCGCTGGCGGATTTCGCTGGAGCCCGCAACTGGGGCTATGACGGCGTGCTGTGGTACGCCCCCGACAGCGCCTATGGACGCCCCGAAGATCTCAAGGTGCTGATCGATGAGGCACACCTGCGCGGGCTGATGGTATTTCTCGACGTGGTCTACAATCACTTCGGCCCCGATGGCAATTACCTTGGCCGCTATGCACCCGACTTCTTCACCGAGGCGCAGACGCCCTGGGGCAGCGCGATCGACTATCGGGTGCCGGAGGTGCGCGACTTCGCCATCGGGAACGCGCTGTACTGGCTGCGCGAATACCGCTTCGACGGGCTGCGGCTGGATGCCGTCAATACCATCACCGAACCGGGCGGACTCTCGATGCTGAACGATCTCAGCCACGCCGCGGGCGCGCTCGCCGCGGCAACCGGCCGTCACATTCATCTGGTGCTCGAAAACGGCGATAACCGCGCCAGCGTGCTGGATGCCGAACAGGTCCCGCCGCGCGGAAAATATCGCGCGCAGTGGAACGACGATTATCATCACGCCTGGCACGTGCTGCTGACCGGAGAGACCCAGGGCTATTACGGCGATTACACCAAATTTCCGCGGCGAGACATCGCGCGAGCGCTCGCCTCGGGTTTTGTCTATCAAGGCGAGGCCTTCGGGTTTCTCGGCGGGCAACCACGCGGCGAACCCAGCGGCAATCTTGCTCCCTCTGCCTTCGTCAATTTCCTGCAGAACCACGACCAGATCGGCAACCGCGCGCTCGGCGACCGGCTCGAGAGTACTGTCGACCCGATGGCCATCGAGGCGGCGCTGGCGGTTACCTTGCTGGCGCCGGCCATCCCCATGCTGTTCATGGGCGAGGAATGGGGCTCGAAAGCACCATTTCCGTTCTTCTGCGATTTCAAAGGCGGCCTTGCCGAGGCCGTGCGCAAGGGCCGACGCCATGAATACGCGTGGGCTTACGCCAAATATGGCGACGAGGTCCCCGATCCGCTTGCCTCCTCGACCGTCGGATCCGCGGTGCTGGACTGGGACTCACGTGACGAAGCGAGTGGACGCCGACGACTGGCGCTGATGCGGGACCTGCTCACGACCCGTCGTCAAACAATCGTTCCGCGGCTTGCGGGTGCGGCGTTCGGCGAGGCGCACGCGGCGGACAACGGCTTGCTGACGGCGAGCTGGCGCATGGGCGATGGCGCAATGCTTCGGCTTATCGCCAACCTGTCGGACGGCGAAATTTCCTGCCCGGAAACAGAACTGATGGGAACGCCGATCTGGGGCGGCGAGATCACCGGCCCGATTCCGCCATGCTCGGTGTCCTGGCGTCTGGATTCGCGATAATGATTTTCGTCGTTCCGACCGCGACCTACCGCCTGCAGCTCACCGCCGATTTCGATTTCGACGCCGCTGCCGCCGTCGTGCCCTATCTGAAGGCGCTCGGCATCAGCCATCTCTATGCCTCGCCCTTCATGAAGGCACGCAAGGGCTCTACCCACGGCTATGATATCGTCGATCACACAAAGATCAATCCGGAACTCGGCGGCGATGTCGGCTTTGAGCGGCTGAGCGAGGCGCTGCAGCGGCATGGCCTCGACCTGATCCTCGATTTCGTTCCCAATCATGTCGGCGTGCATTTCGCCGACAATCCATGGTGGCTCGATGTGCTGGAATGGGGTCCGGCTTCGCCGCACGCCGCCTCGTTCGACATCGACTGGGACCAATTACCGTACCGCGCCCGCGGCGGCGTGCTGCTGCCGGTCCTCGGCTCATCCTATGGGCTGGCACTGGAGGGCGGCGAGATCGAACTCCGCTACGACGCGGGCGAAGGCAGCTTCTCCGCCTGGTATTTCGAACACCGGCTGCCGATCGCGCCCGAACGTTACAGCGAGATTTTACGCAGCGTCGTGAAGGAAGCCGGGGCCGAGGACAGCGCGGCGGGAAATCGCATTCTCGAGCTGGCGGCGCGCTACAGGGGATTGCGGCATCCCAACCGCAAGGAAGCGCCCGCTTTCAAGACAGAGTTGAAGGGCGTCGACGGAGGCGCTGACATGATCGCGCGCGGGCTGCAGGCCTATCGGGCGGGCCCGGATCGGGCAGCGCAGATTCTCGCGCTGCATCATCTGCTGGAGCGCCAGCACTACAAGCTCGGGCATTGGCGATTGGCTTCCAGCGACATCAACTACCGGCGCTTTTTCGACGTCAATACGCTGGCCGGATTGCGCGTCGAAGACGCCGGTACGTTCGACGGCATCCATCACCTGGTCAGGAAGCTGATCGCGGAAGGCAGGCTACAGGGCCTCCGACTCGATCACATCGACGGCCTGCGCGATCCCGCGCAGTATTTTCAGCGGCTGCGTCGCCTGATCCGCGACGCGCAGGGACAAGACGCCAAATCGTTCTACCTGGTGATCGAGAAGATTCTCGGCGAACACGAGAAGCTGCCTCCGTTTTCGGGCGTGCACGGCACGACAGGCTATGAGTGGATGAATGTCATCACGCAGGTATTGGTCGACGGCAGCGGCCTCGATCCACTTGACGAGGTATGGCGGCAGGTCAGCAATGCACCTCCCAGGCTGGCGCCGGTCCTGAGGGATGCCAAGCGGAGGGTGCTCGAAACCCTGCTGGCCAGCGAATTTACGGTGCTGACGCGCCTGCTGGCGCGGATTGCCGGCGGACACTACTCCACCCGCGACTATTCCGCCGACAGCCTGCGGCAGGCGCTCGAACTCTACGTCCTGCATTTTCCGGTCTATCGAACCTATCTGACTTCAGCCGCGCCATCGACGCACGACCGCGCGCTGATCTCGGCGACGATCGAAAGGGCGCGCGCGGACTGGTTCGCCGCCGACGAAGGCATCTTCGATTTCCTGCGCGATGCGCTGACCATGGACCTGAGCAGGCCGGGCGGGCCGGCGCACAGCGCGCCGCGCGTGCGCCGCTTCGCCTTGAAGGTGCAGCAGTTTACCGGCCCTCTGATGGCGAAATCGCTGGAGGACACCGCGTTCTACCGCTACCACCGCCTGCTCGCGCTCAACGAGGTCGGCGGCGATCCGTCCGCCAAGGCGCTTTCGGTCGATGCGTTCCACGACATGATGCGTATCCGTGCGACGGAATGGCCGCATGGCATGACGGCGACCGCGACGCACGACACCAAGCGTGGCGAGGATGCGCGCGCACGGATCCTGGCGCTGGCCGAACTTCCGGGCGATTGGACCGGCTCGGTCGGACGGTGGAAGATCCTGAACGCGCCGCATCTTGTGATCGAAGGTGAGATGCGCGCGCCGTCGGCTGCGTTCGAATACATGCTGTATCAGACGCTGCTCGGTGCATGGCCATCGGGCGAACGCGACGACATATTTTCAGAGCGGATGCAGGCCTATGCGCTGAAGGCGGCGCGCGAGGGCAAGCAGGAAACCAGCTGGCTCAATCCCAACGAGGCCTATGAAGCGGGATTGCGGACCTTCATCGAACGGATTCTGGATCGCGCCGTCTCGGCTGAATTTCTGGATTCGATCGAGACCCTGGCCAAGCGCGTCGCGCTGCTGGGTGCGCTGAATTCGCTGAGCCAGATCACCTTGAAGGCGATGATGCCCGGCGTGCCTGATTTCTATCAGGGCACGGAGTTCTGGGATCTGTCACTGGTCGATCCCGATAACCGCCGGCCGGTTGATTTTGCCGGGCGTGCCGCCGCACTCGCCTCGTTGGAAAATCCGGATTGGGCCGATCTCGCGCAGCATTGGCGGGACGGCCATATCAAGCTGGCCTGGACCCGCCATCTCCTGAAGCTGCGGACCGAACTCGCCGAATTGTTCGCGCACGGCGATTATCAGCCGCTGCGGGTCAGCGGCCAGCATCGCGACCATGTCATCGCCTTCGCGCGGCGGCGCGGCCGCGACGCCATGATCATTGCGGCCGCGAAATCGTTCGCCGCATTCTCGCAAGGCGGCCGGACCTGGCCGCGCGCGGAAGCCTTTGAGGGCGCGGTCGACCTCAAGGGCTATTCCCTCGAAAGCATCGCCGGCAAGGCGGGCGCGACCGAGCTGCCGCTTTCGCTGCTGTTTCACGATCTGCCGGTCGCGGCGATGAGGGGCAGGTTTGAAGGCGCCCTGAGACCGGCGCCAAAGCGCGTTCGCACGTGAAGCGTACCAAAACGCGAAAGGCCGCCCGGGATCGAACGGCCGGACGGCCTGGCGGATGTCGTGCCGACAACGAAGTGGTCGGTTCCCTTCGCCCGCGAGCTTCGATCTTCCGGACAACTGGTTACCGACAAGTTTAAGAAACCGGCTGCGCACGTTTTTCACAACTTAATGTTGCAACGCAATATCGATCATGGCTCCTTCAGCTGTTCTTGCTCAGCAGCAGATTGCCGCGATTCCTGATCGCGACCTGGGCTGCTTCGGCGAATCGCTGCAACAGCCAGGGCAAGGTCACTTCCAGCCTGACATGATCGTCCGCCACATCGAGATGGCCGGACGCCGCCTGCCCAAGCGCCCGGATACGGAAGATCATGCGATCCTGCTCCCATCTCTCCTCATCGACTTTCAGCACCGGGACGCTGGAGGCTGCGCGCATCAACCCCGCCTTGAGGCGGCGTACCGCCTCCTCGCGGCCGAGGCGATGCGGAATCGAAACCACGAGCGGTGCCGACATTTTCAATTCCTCCTACTGACTTGAATTCATGTAATTCCACATCGTTCGAAAGGAAGAGCGACGCGAACATTGCGTGTTTCAAATGTGGAACTTTATGAGTTCCCGTTCGTTTTTCGACTGAAGGCAGAGCAACAGGTGCCCACTGCCGGGCTGCAGGAGATGCCACATGTCACTCGGAACGATCATTCTCATTATTCTCGTTATCGCCCTGCTCGGCGGCTTCAGCGGCATCGGCGGCGGCCCGTTCTACGGCACCGGTTATTACGGCGGCGGCGGCCTCGGCCTGGTCATCGTCATCCTGCTGATCCTGCTTCTGCTCGGTAAGCTCTGAGTTTCTCGACCACGGCAGACGTAATCAACGTGACTGTCATCACCCGCGAAAGCTGGTGATCCAGTATTCCGCGCTGCCAGCGTCCAATCGCGGGTGGCGCGGCGTACTGGATTCTCCGCTTTCGCGGAGTATCATCGGCGCTTACCACGACTTATTTCCCCGCCAGCTTCCTGATCGCAGGCTTGATCGATGCCGCCGCATCATCATAGCCGTTCCATGCTTTTGTCTTCACGAGCAGCGCCGGCGCGGTGCGCACGGTGTAGCGTTTGGGGTCGAGATCGCCGCGCACCTGCGGCCAGGTCAGCGGCATCGAGACGGTGGCGCCGTCGCGCGCCCGTGGCGACAGCACCGCCACCGCCGTCGCCATACGATCGTTGCGCAGATAATCGAGAAAAACCTTTCCCCTGCGCAGCTTCTTCGACATGTTGAGCAGATAGCGCTGCGGCGCTTCATTGGCCATCCATTGGCAAACGCCCTGCGCGAATGCCTTGGCCTCTTTCCAGGTTACCTTATCCCTGGCACCGTGCGCCAAGGGCGTCACCACGTGCAGGCCCTTGCCGCCGGTGGTCTTGCAGAAACTCTCCAGGCCCAGATCGGTCAGGCGCTGCCGCATATCCCTGGCGGCCTCGATGACGTCGGCGAAATCCACTTCCGGCGCGGGATCGAGATCGAACACCAGCCGTCCCGGCACGTCAGGCGCATCAGGCGCGCAATTCCAGGGATGCAGTTCGAGGCCACCGCTCTGCGCTACCGCGGCGAGGCCCTCGACGCGATTGATCTGCAGATACGGTTTGCGGTCGCCGGAAACCTTGACCAGTTCCAGCAGGTTCGACGTCCCCGGCATCGCATGGCGCTGGAAGAAGCTTTCGCCGCCGATGCCGTCGGGCGCGCGGACCACCGAGCACGGCCGTCCCTTCAGATGGCCGATCATCCAGCCGCCGACCGCCTCGAAATAGCGGGCGAGATCGAGTTTTGTCACGGCTTCGCCGTCGCCTGCGTCCGGCCACAGCTCCTTGTCGGGCTTTGAAATAACGACGCCCATCACCTCGGCGGATTTGCCCGCCGTTGATCCCGGCCGCGCCGGCTTGCCGGATTTGGCCGCGGTTCTTGCCGCGGGTTTCGCCGCGGGCCTGGCGATTTTGGTCATGGCCGGCCTTTGCGCCTCCACCTCATCGGCCGGCTTGTCCTGGCGCAGCCCCTTGAACGCAGCCTGCCGGACATTGCCACCGTCGGTAAAGCCGGCGAATTCAATCTCGGCGACGAGTTCGGGCTTCAGCCAGTGCACGTCGCGGGTCTTTTTCGGCGCATCCTTGCCGCCGAACGGACTCTTGTCGGAGCTTGCCGCCTTCAGCGCCGGCATGATCCGCCGCACCGTGTCCTGCCCAAAGCCGGTGCCGACGATCCCGACAAAGGCGAGGTGATCGCCGCGATAGACACCGGCCATCAGCGAGCGGAATCTACCGTCGGTGGTTTTCCACCCTCCGAGCACCACCTCATGTCCGGCACGGCATTTTGCCTTGGTCCAGTTCCCGGAGCGGCCGGAACGATAGGGCGCGCTCAACTTCTTCGACACGATGCCTTCCAGCGACAGCTTGCACGCCGACTGCAGGATCGCG
>JAYSPJ010000170.1:0-6506 GCA_043722155.1 Bradyrhizobium sp. | reverse complement strand
GCCGCCTCAAGGACGTGCAGAACACCGCCGCGATGCTGACGACCTTCAACGAGGTCGACATGAGCCACATCATGGCGATGCGCGCCCAGTACAAGGACGCGTTCGAGAAGAAGCATGGCAGCAAGCTCGGCTTCATGGGCTTCTTCGCCAAGGCCTGCGTGCAGGCGCTGAAGGATATCCCGGCCGCCAATGCCGAGATCGACGGCACCGATCTGATCTACAAGAATTATTATCACGTCGGCGTCGCTGTCGGCACCGACAAGGGCCTGGTGGTGCCGGTGGTGCGCGACTGCGACCACAAGTCGCTCGCCGATATCGAAAAGAGCATCGCCGATTTCGGCCGGCGCGCGCGCGACGGCCAGCTCAAGATCGACGAGATGCAGGGCGGCACCTTCACCATCACCAATGGCGGCATCTACGGCTCGCTGATGTCGACGCCGATCCTGAACGCGCCGCAGTCCGCCATTCTCGGCATGCACAAGATCCAGGAACGCCCGGTGGCGATCGCCGGCAAGGTCGAGATTCGCCCGATGATGTATCTGGCGCTGTCCTACGATCACCGCGTCATCGACGGCAAGGAAGCGGTGACGTTCCTGGTCCGCGTCAAGGAAAGCCTGGAAGATCCGGCGCGGCTGGTGCTGGACTTGTAAAGTCGAAGGAAATATCTGGAAAAGATGATTGAGTGGGTCGCACTTTCAGAATTCCTCAGAAATGTGGCTCTAACGATTGCCGCTATGGTAGGCACCATGTTGGCCTGGCGGCAGTTGTCGCCGGCCGCGTTGCAGGCCAAATCGGCGAATGCACAGGCGGACCTTGCGAGACGCGCCCATGTCACCGAGCTGTTTAATCGGGCCGTCGGGCAGTTGCGTGACCCCAATCTTGAGGTTCGCCTCGCAGCGATCTATGTTCTGCGGGAAGTCGCGAAGGACTTCCCCGATCTTTCGAACCCCATATTCGAACTTCTTCAGGCCTATTTGAGAGCGGGCAGCATCGATTATGGTGACGACGATCCGCCGATCGACATCAAAGAGATTGTAAAGATGCTTCGAAGCAGACTGGGAGAATCCGATGCTGAAACCTAGGGATATGGCCCAAACCCGCACCCTCGATCTACACGGCGCCTTCGTTAGGCGAACCGATCTCAGTGGTGCGTCGCTTCGAGGTGCGAATATGACCAAGGTCGACGCAACAAATGCGACTTTTCGGGGAGCAGACTTCGAAGGAGCGTTGCTCGATGGGGCCATTCTTAGGGGAGCAGATTTGACCGGAGCTAAGAATCTTACGCTGGAACAACTCTCTCGTGCGATTATCGACGGTCAAACTGCCCTGCCGACCTACATTGATCGGACTAAACTTCACCTCTCGACGATCGAGAAATGACATCGCAGCCCGCGCGCGCCGGGCCGAGGGGGAATGATGCAGCAGTTGCCGACCGAAATCGTGATGCTCGGCATCGGCGCGGTGCTGCTGCTGTTGCAAATGTTCCTGCAATCGGTGTCCGCCACGGTGGAGATGGGCGGCGACTACAAGGCCGGTCCGCGCGACGAGCCGAGGGTCTTGCAGGGGGTATTCGCTGGGCGCGCCGATCGCGCGTTCCGCAATCTCATGGAGACGTTTCCGATCTTCGCCGCCCTGGCGCTGGCGCTGGTCATTACGGGGCGGAACGGCGGTCTCGGGGCGCTCGGCGCGCAAGCGTGGGTCGTCACGCGAATCCTGTATGTGCCGCTCTACTTCATCCAGATTCCGTACGCGCGCAGCCTGGTGTGGTTAGTCTCGATTCTTGCGCTGCTGGCGATGCTGGTACGGCTGTTCCAGTAGCGTGCATGTCGACCATAGGGGGTGAATTTTGACGGACAGGGTAGTGATCATCACCGGCGGCAGCCGCGGCATCGGCCGCGCCACCGCGATTGCGGTCGCCGCGCGAGGCTTTCGCGTGGTCGTCGGTTACGCTTCGAATGAAACCGCGGCCCGCCATGTGGTCACGGCCATCGAGGGCAAGAACGGCAAGGCGATCGCGGTAAGATGCGATGTCGCCAGTGAGAGCGATATCCTCGCGATGTTCAAGGCCGCCGACGCGTTCGGAACGCTCGGCGCGCTGGTCAACAACGCCGGCATCGTCGGGACCACCTCGCGGGTCGACGAGATGTCCGCCGGGCGCATCCAGCGCATGATGGCGGTCAACGTCACCGGCAGCATTCTGTGCGCGCGCGAAGCGGTGAAGCGGATGTCGACCCGCCACGGCGGCCAAGGCGGCGTCATTATCAATCTGTCGTCGGTTACCTCTAGACTCGGTGCGCCCAACACCTATGTCGATTACGCGGCGTCCAAGGGCGCCATCGATACCTTCACGATCGGTCTCGGATACGAAGTCGCCGGCGAAGGCATTCGCGTCGCCGCGATCCGGCCCGGGCTGATCGACACCGAAATCCACGCCAGCGGTGGCGAGCCCGATCGCGCGCACCGCCTCAGCCACATGGTGCCGATGAAGCGCGTCGGCACCGCCGACGAAATCGCCAGCGCCATCGTCTGGCTGATGTCGGACGATGCTTCCTACGTGACCAGCGCCATTCTTGATGTATCGGGCGGGCGCTAATACCTGTCACACGTTCCAGCTACAGGACTTCAATCATGGCTTCCTACGATCTCGTTATCATCGGCACCGGTCCCGGCGGATATGTTTGCGCGGTGCGCGCGGCGCAGCTCGGCATGAAGGTCGCCGTGGTCGAGAAAGAGGCGACCCTCGGCGGCACCTGCCTCAATGTCGGCTGCATGCCGTCGAAGGCGCTGCTGCATGCTTCGGAAATGTTCGAGGAGGCCGGGCATTCCTTTGCCAGGATGGGCGTCAGCGTCTCGGCGCCGAAACTCGATCTGCCCGTGATGATGAATTTCAAGCAGCAGGGCATCGACGGTAACGTCAAGGGCGTCGATTTTCTGATGAAGAAAAACAAGATCGACGTCATCCACGGCAAGGGCAGGGTGCTCGGCGCCGGAAAGGTCGAAGTCACCGGCGGCGACGGCAAGACGCAGCTGGTGGAGGTCAAAAACATCGTGATCGCCACCGGTTCCGATATCGCCCGGCTGAAGGGCATCGAGATCGACGAGAAGCGTATCGTGTCGTCGACCGGCGCGCTGTCGCTCGACAGGGTGCCTTCGAGCCTGCTGATCGTTGGCGCCGGGGTGATCGGGCTCGAGCTGGGTTCGGTGTGGCACCGTCTCGGTGCGCAGGTTACCGTCGTGGAGTTTCTCGACCGCATCCTGCCCGGCATGGATGGCGAAGTGGCCAAGCAATTCCAGCGTATCCTCGAAAAGCAGGGCTTTGCCTTCAAGCTCGGCGCCAAGGTCACCGGCGTCGATACCTCCGGCAAGACACTTGTCGTGAAGGTCGAGCCGGCGGCGGGTGGTGCGGCGGAAACGCTGGAAGCCGACGTCGTGCTGGTCTGCATCGGGCGGGTTCCCTACACCGAGGGTCTCGGCCTCAAGGAAGCCGGCGTGGTGCTCGACAATCGCGGCCGCGTCCAGATCGATGCGCATTTCGCCACCAGCGTGAGGGGAGTCTATGCGATCGGCGATGTCGTCGCGGGACCGATGCTCGCGCACAAGGCCGAGGACGAAGGCGTCGCCTGCGCCGAGATTCTCGCAGGGCAGGCCGGGCATGTGAATTACGACGTTATCCCAAGCGTTGTGTATACCACGCCGGAAGTGGCTTCCGTCGGCAAGACCGAAGAAGAGCTGAAGCAGGCCGGCGTCGCCTATATCGTCGGCAAGTTCCCGTTTACCGCCAATGGCCGTTCCAAGGTCAACCAGACCACGGAAGGATTCGTGAAGGTTCTCGCAGATGCGAAAACCGATCGGGTGCTCGGTGTGCACATCGTCGGCCGAGAGGCCGGGGAAATGATCCACGAAGCGGCGGTATTGATGGAGTTCGGCGGTTCCGCCGAGGATCTGGCGCGCACCTGCCATGCGCATCCGACCCGCTCGGAAGCCGTCAAGGAAGCCGCGCTTGCGGTCGGCAAGCGCGCCATCCATATGTGATATGCGCCCGGCCGGGCGGGGACACCATTGATGATGCGCCGCCTACTCCAACCGTTCTGGGTTCTGCTTGCGGTCATCTTTCTGATCGAAGCATGGCTGTGGGATCATCTCGAGCCGATCGTGGAGCGGGTGGTCGAGCGGATTCCGCTGCGCGCCTTCAAGCATTGGCTCGCCGAGAAAGTCGATACGCTTTCGCCGGCGATGACGTTGATCGTGTTCATCGTGCCCGTCATCCCGCTGTTTCCGCTGAAGCTGTTCGGGCTCTGGCTGCTGACCCATGAATATTGGGTCAGCGCCATCTCGATGATGGTGTTCGCGAAATTCCTCGGCGTCGGCGTTACGGCCTTCATCTTCGATGTGACGCGGCCGAAACTGCTGGAGATGGCCTGGTTCGAGAAACTCTATGAGTTCGTGCTGGCGCTGCGGGCGAAAGCCGCGGCGCTGGTCGATCCGATCAAGCTGCGGATCAGGGAAATCCTGCGCGGCGACGGCGACGGCTGGTCATCGCGGACGCTGCGGCTGATCCAGCGCTTTCGCAAGAGCGTGCACGAAGCGCGGTAAGTTCAAAGACGTTCCTACGACATCTCGTCATCGGGAGTCTGCTCCCTCTCTCACAACGGGAGGGGCGAAGAAGCAGACTACATCAGATGCACCGCGTGCGGCGCGAACAGGCCGATCGCCGTGAATGCCAGCCCGGTCACCGCCAAAAGGCCCGCGACCCAGGCCAGCGCGATCATGCCGGTGATGATGGTCGCCGACGCCAGCACGATGCCGATCTGAAACGCCGCCGAGGCGACCTCGTAATGATGGTATCGCGCCATCGAGAGATCGCGGGCGTGCTCGGCCTGCTTGGCGCGCGCGGCCAGCTGCTCCGAGCCTTCGCCGGTTTCCGGTTCCGAGCGGTAGCGCGCCGCGGTCTTCTTCCAGTTCTCGATCTGCTTCTCCAGCGCCGCCCTGGCGGCATCGTCGCCCATGACGCCGAGGCTCAACCTGGCCTGATCCGATGTCGCCTCGACCACGGTCCGGCGGATGCTCTTGGCCTGGAAGAACGCCCACAGGTTCGAGGCCTCGACGTTCTTGCTGATGGAATCGGTCTGCGCGCCCTTGCCGAGCGTCTCCGACAGCGCCAGGAACAGCGCGATCACCGCGATCAGCAGTGCGATCTTCTTGTTGGAGCCGGAAGCGTGCTCGGCGTGCTCCGCGTGCTCCATGCTTTCATGTGCGCCCATGATTCTCTCCCCGGTGTGGACTGCATCCACGATTGACCGAACACCGCCGCCCGCGCAAGTGGCAAGCCGATGTGACGGGAGTGTGTCAGGTTTGAAATCTGGCGTTCAGGCGCGCGGGTGCGCCGACCTGTACACTTCCAGCAGCCGCTCGCTGTCGATCCCGGTGTAGATCTGCGTGGTCGAGAGCGAAGCGTGGCCGAGCAACTCCTGGATCGCACGCAGGTCGCCGCCGCGGTTCAGCAGATGCGTGGCAAAGGAATGCCGCAGCGCGTGCGGCGTCGCGCTGTCGGGCAGGCCGAGCGCGCCGCGCAGCCGTTCCATGGTGAGCTGAATGATTCGGGGACTGAGCGGGCCGCCTCTGGCGCCGACGAAGATCGGCCCTTCCGGGGTAAGTCGATGCGGGCACATCGCGACATAGTCCCGCACCAGCGTCAGCACGTTTCGCAGCACCGGCACCATGCGGGTCTTGTTGCCCTTGCCGGTAACGATGATCACGTCACCTTCGCCGGGCAACGGTACTTCGCGGCGCTTCAGGCCCAGCGCTTCGGAAATGCGCAGTCCCGAGCCGTACAACAGCGCCATCACGGCGGCGTCGCGCGCCCAGATCCAGGGGTCGCGGGTCTCGCCGGCGCGTTCGTCGGCGTCGGTGAGACGTTTGGCCGCCGCCATCTGGATCGGCTTTGGCAGGCTCTTGCCGACCTTGGGCGCACGGATGGCGGAGAGCGCGCCGACCTTGCCCTTGCCCTCCTGTTCGAGGAAGCGCCCGAACGAGCGCAACCCGGCCAGCGCCCGCATCAGCGAGCGGCTGCCGATATCGCCGGCGCGGCGCATTGCCATGAACGCCCTGACGTCGCTGGCCTCAAGGGCGGCAAACTGCGCCAGCGTTACGCGCGCGCCCCAGTGCTGGCTGAGAAACACCAGACACTGGCGGACGTCGCGGGCATAGGCTTCCAGCGTCTTCGGCGACAGCCGCCGTTCGGCGCGCAGATGCGACAGCCAGCGCGTCATCTGCAGCGCGATGTCGTCGGCGGCGCATTCGAGTTCGATCGGTTGAATGGCTGGAATTGACGCTGGAACGGGCTTGGCCACGGCGCTGCCTTGCTGATTCTGATGGACTATATCGCACTTCTTTCGTTTACCGTTCCCTAACTAGAGCGGTTTCCACTTGAAATGGGTCACTACGCGTATCCGGCATGTCGAAAGTAGTTAGCGCACTGCTCGGGTGCAAATGTTTTGATAAGCTTT
>JAYSPJ010000169.1:0-1918 GCA_043722155.1 Bradyrhizobium sp. | reverse complement strand
TTGATGCCGGCCTTCTGGGCGCTGGCCTGGAAGAGGGTGCACATGTCCACAGCGCCCGAGAATGCGGCGTCGGAGGCCTGGAGGAGGATGCGGGCTTCGGGCATGCCGGCTTTTTTGAAGTGGAATTTGGCTTTGTCGGGGTCGTATTTGAGTTGCGGCAGTTGCGAGTGGAAGAACGGGTCGCCCTTGGGGATCGGGTGATCGTTGCCGACGGAGCCGTAGCTGGCGAACAAGGTGCGGGTGATCTGCTCGCGGTCGATGGCGTATTTCAGCGCCAGCCGCATGTCGAGATTGTTGTAGGGCGCGACATCGGTTTGCATCGCCATGACGGGATGCCAGCCGCCGGGCGAGCGCATCGTTTGAAGATTGTCATTCTTCAGCAGCAGCGAGACGGTGCGGGCGTCGCAGCGGTTCATGATGTCGAGCTGGCCGGAGATCAGCGCGTTCATGCGGGCCGAGGTGTCGGTGATGACGGTGATTTCGTAGGTGTCGAACCAGCCGGCACCCTTCTTCCAGTAGTTCGGGTTGCGCTTGCCGGCGACGCGCACGCCGGGCTGGAACTGGTCGATGATGTAGGCGCCGGTGCCGATTGGCTTGGACCAGTCGGTATGGCCGTTCGGTACCATCATCAGGTGATAGTCGGTGATGACTTGTGGGAAGTCGGCGTCGCCGGAGTCGAGGGTGACGACGATCTGGTATTTGTCGGTTTTTTTGATGTCGGTGATCGACTTCATTGGGCCGGCGGCGCCCGACTTGGTTTGGCCGCGATGCATGTTGAGCGAATAGATCGCGTCGTCGGCGTCGAATTCCTTGCCGTTGGTGAACTGGACGCCGCGGCGCAGGTTGAACACCCATTCGGTGGCGCCCTTCTTGGGCTCCCAGCTGGTGGCGAGTTCGGCGATGGGGTTGTTATTGGCGTCGTTTTCGAGCAGCGCGTTGTAGGTGCCGAAGCCCGAGATGACCATGACGCTGTCGGTCCAGGTGCCCGGGTTGATGCTGTCCGTCGTGCTGCCGCCGGCGAGGCCGAGGCGGACATGGCCGCCCTTGCGCGGGGTGTCGGCGGCCTGGGCGGCTTCGGGGATGCCGGCCAATGTGGCGGCGGCGATGCCGATTGCGGCACCGCGGCCCATGAAGTCACGGCGGGAGATGCGGCCCTGGGCCAACATGCCGCGCAGATGGTCAAATTCGCTCATCCCCTAGCCTCCGTCGTGTTGTCGTGCGGGCGGCATTGTGTGGCCTCGGCGTGAAATCCTGTCAACGTGCGCGAATGGCAGCTATTCCGCCAGCGCGCGCATGATCGGGAACAGGTCGCTTTTGGCCCCGAAGCCGATGCCTGGCAGGTCGGGCATGGTGACGATGCCGCGCTCGACCTTGGTGCCGTCGGGGAAGCCGCCGAAGGGCGAACGGCTCATCGATTCTCCTTGACTTTGCTGCGGCGCACAACTAGACGGTCGTTTGCGCGCCTTGATGAGTTTTTGTGCGCTGCCACCCCGTGACGGAATTCCGAGCGATCGGAACCTCGGGGGCACGCTTCAGGTAGCTCCTTTCACCCAACAATCCTGCGCCGGTTCGCGGTCCTGCCGACCGCTATGCGCATGCGCGTGTCGCCCCTCCCCATGGACGGGTGACGCGCATGCGGTTCCACGCGAAAGTTTCTGACCCATATGACGACCTTCGAATCACTCGGCCTCTGCCCGCCCCTTCTCAAGGCGCTGGAAGCCGAGGGCTACACGACTCCCACGCCGATCCAGCAGCAGGCGATCGCGCCGGCGCTTGACGGGCGGGACGTCCAGGGCATCGCCCAGACCGGCACCGGCAAGACGGCGGCCTTTGCCCTCCCCATCCTCCAGCGCCTGGCGGCCCAGCGGCGCCCGGCCGTGCGCGGCGCCTGCCGCGTGCTCGTGCTGTCGCCGACGCG
>JAYSPJ010000168.1:0-6551 GCA_043722155.1 Bradyrhizobium sp. | reverse complement strand
ACGGCGGCATGCGGGCACAGCGCCAAGGCCTTGAACATCGGCATCGCCGAGCGCACCCCAAACGTGCGGGCGATGTAGCAGGCCGCCGACACCACGCCGCGCTTGCCGCCGCCGATGATCACCGGCCGGTCGGCGATGTCGGGATTGTCGCGCTTTTCGACGGTCGCGTAGAACGCGTCGCAATCGATATGGGCCAGCGTCAGTGCTGATAGCGCGTGGTGACGAACCAGGCGAGGGGAGCCGCATTCGTCGCATCGCCTTGCCGCGAAATCCAGATCATGGAGGCAGTCCCGGCAGAAGCAGGTCGGCCCCTCCAATGCCGGCGCGGCGGCAGTCACGGCACGTCGCGCTCCCAATCGGGGTCGTTCAGCGCCTGGTGCGCTGCGGCAATGTTGGTGGGATGGAGCTGCGAGACGCCAGCAAATGCCTTCACGGTTGCGTCATCGCGCATGATGAAATCCAGCACGCTGGCGAGAAATCGCGGGTCGGCCGCGGCGTTGCGCAGGGTCTCCGGGCCGATTCCCGATTCGGCCAGGAACAGGCCCAGCCGCTCGGGGTCGCCGGCGATGAAGGACAGCGCCTGAACTGCAACGATTTCAGCTACTTCCCGGGGGTTGTGAACAGGCTCTTTCAACTGATCCGTTTGCCTTTCGCTAACTTATGGTCTCTATTTTGGAACCATCATGCCCGAGTCTGCGGAACCTGTTCAAGCAAGTGGAAACCACTTCGCATCACTTCGCATAAAGACGGCATGTGAGCTTAACGGGTTAGAGCGAATTTGGCGCTAGTTTGAATTCACATTTCGACACGCCCGGCGGCAGTGCCTGATGCACCGCAGGCCGGGTCTGTTTCCTTAGGAATTGGGAGGGACGGGATGGCCAAAACCGTCCTGATCGTGGAGGACAACGAGCTCAATATGAAGCTCTTTCGCGATCTGTTGGAGGCGCACGGCTATCAGACCTCGGGGACCAGCAACGGCTTCGAGGCGCTCGATCTCGTGCGCAAGCTTCGTCCCGATCTCATTTTGATGGATATTCAGCTGCCCCAGGTGTCCGGCCTCGAGGTCACGCGCTGGATCAAGGACGATCCGGAGCTGCGCTCGATTCCGGTGGTCGCGGTCACCGCTTTTGCGATGAAGGGTGACGAGGAACGCATCCGCGAGGGCGGCTGCGAGGCTTATTTGTCGAAGCCGATTTCGGTCGGCAAATTTATTGAAACCGTCCGGCGATTTATCGGCTAGGAGAGATTTTCGATGTCCGCGCGTATTCTGGTCGTCGACGACGTGCCCGCCAACGTCAAGCTGTTGGAAGCGCGGCTGTCGGCCGAGTATTTCGATGTCCTGACCGCCTCCAACGGCGCCGAGGCGCTCGAGGTCTGCGCGCGCGCCGAATGCGACATCATCCTGCTCGACGTGATGATGCCGGATATGGACGGCTTCGAAGTCTGCCGCCGGCTGAAATCCAATCCGGCCACGCATTTCATTCCGGTGGTGATGGTCACGGCCCTCGACAGCCCGTCCGATCGCGTGCGCGGGCTCGAGGCCGGCGCCGACGATTTCCTGACCAAGCCGGTGTCCGACGTCGTGCTGATCGCCCGGGTGCGTTCGCTGACCCGCCTGAAGATGATGACCGATGAGCTGCGGATGCGCGCCATCACCTCGCTCGAGATCGGCGTGCAGGCGCCGGAGCGCAGTGCGGTGGCCGAGACCGGGAAGGGCGGCCGCATCCTGTTGGTCGACGACCGGCCGTCCTCCTATGAGCGGCTGGCGCCGGTGCTCTCGACCGAGCACACCGTCGACGTCGAAGCCAACCCGGCCGAAGCGCTGTTTCACGCCGCCGAGGGCAATTACGACCTGCTGATCGTCTCGCTCGGCCTCGATAATTTCGACGGTCTGCGGCTGTGCAGCCAGGCGCGCTCGCTGGAGCGCACCCGGCAGGTGCCGATACTGGCCATCGCGGACGCCGACAACAATGCGCGGCTGCTGCGCGGGCTCGAGATCGGCGTCAACGATTACCTGCTGCGCCCGGTCGACAAGAACGAATTGCTGGCGCGGGCGCGCACCCAAATTCGCAAGCGGCGTTATACCGATCATCTGCGCGACAACATGCAGAACTCGATCGAGGCGGCGATTACCGACGCGCTGACCGGCCTGCATAACCGCCGCTACATGGAAAGCCATCTGGGCGCGCTGGCCGAGCAGGCCTCGAGCCGCGGCAAGCCGCTGGCGCTGATGATGCTCGACATCGATTTCTTCAAATCGATCAACGACAATTACGGCCACGACGCCGGCGACGACGTGCTGCGGGAATTCGCCGTGCGGATCCGCAAGTCGATCCGCGGCATCGATCTGGCCTGCCGCTACGGCGGCGAGGAATTCGTCATCGTGATGCCGGAGACCGACCTGCATGTCGCAGGCATGGTGGCCGAACGGCTGCGCCGTTCGATCGCGGGCGAACCCTTCGCGGTCAACAAGGGCACCAAGCGGATCGAGGTCACCATCTCGATCGGGTTGTCGACCCTGGAGATCAAGGGCGAGGCGGTCGCCGACGTACTCAAGCGCGCCGACACCGCGCTGTACCGGGCCAAGCATGACGGGCGCAACAGGGTGGTTTCGGCGGCGGCATGAGCCGCGGGCGCGGAACCTCAGCAAAAAATCGCGAAACAACCCCATGCACAGTAAGAGTCGAACGTTCCGGGAGTACTTGAATACCTTTTTCGGGTGACAACTTCCGATGGGGAAGCCGCTTTACGTCACATTGCGCGGAGACCTCTCTTCGCCCGCCTTCACCCCCGCATTTTTCAGCAGCACCTTGGCGGCTTCCTTCGCGGCGCGCGCCATCGAGGGATCGTTGCGCACGAGGTCCTGCGCGATCGCGCCGTCGACCAGCAGCGTGAGCTGGGTCGCGAGACCTTCGGCGTCGTCAGCGACACCGAGCTGCTTCAGGAGATCGCGGAACCAGAGCCGGCGGCTTTCCTTGAAGGCGACCGCGATTTTCCGGACCGACCGATCCTCAGGTCCGAGTTCGGCGACCGCGTTGACGAACGGGCAGCCACGAAAACCCTTGCTGGCGAAACCCCGCTCCAGCCGGTCGAACGTTCCAAGAATTTGCTCGACGGGCGGCTTGTCGGACGCGGGCGCCTGCGTGAAGCGCCGCCGCAGGTAGGCCGCGATCAATTCGTCCTTGGAGGGAAAGTGATTGTACAGCGTGCGCTTGCTGATGCCGATCTCGGCGGCGATGGTGTCGACGCCGACCGCGCGAATGCCGCGCTGATAGAACAGCAGGTCGGCGGTTTCGAGAATCCGCTCCTTCATGGTCGGTTTTTCGTGTGGCGACATATCCCTTGGAAAACCTTTCTCCGCCTGCCTTGACAGTAGCGTCGCTCCTACATTAATTACACAGATCGGTGTAATCAAGCCCGACGTGACGGCAGGTTGCGGTCCAGCCGCGATCCAATGGGAGAAAAACAACCATGCCCCTGCTGCAGATCCTCCGTCCCACGCTTCCCATCCTGATCGGCGCCTCCATCATGCTCACGCTGAGCATGGGCTTGCGGCAAAGTCTCGGCATCTTCCTGCAACCGCTGACACAGGACATCAAGATATCGGTGTCCGATTTCACGCTGGCGCTGGCCGTGCAAAACCTCGCCTGGGGATTCCTGCAGCCGCTCGCCGGCGCCATGACGGTTCGCTACGGCTTTCGCCCGATCATGATGGTCGGCTCGCTGTTCTACCTTGTCGGTCTCGCGCTGTTGGCGAGCGCCCAGGGAATGCTCAGTGTGATGATCGGCGGCGGCGTGCTGATCGGCATATCGCTGGCATGCACCGCCAATGCCATCGCCATGTCGGTGGCGGCGCGTTCGGTGCCTGCGGCGGTACGGAGTACGGTGATGGGCATGGTCTCGGCGGCGGGTTCGCTCGGGGCGCTGCTGTCGGCGCCGATCGGACAGCTCCTGAACGAGGGGTATGGCTGGCGCACCGGCATGATCGGTTTCGTGATTTTGTCGCTGCTGATGCTGCCGGCGGCCTGGTACGCGGGCAGGGTGGACAAGGTTCCGCTGCCGCCGCGGGGGATCGACGACATCCCCGACACCTCGGCCGCCGTCGCGGCGAAAGTCGCGTTCGGCAACGCGTCGTTCGTGGTGATGACGCTGGCGTATTTCGTCTGCGGCATGCAGCTCGTGTTTCTCACCACGCACCTGCCGTCGTACCTCGCGATCTGCGGCATGGATCCGATGCTGAGCGCGCAGACGCTGGGCATGATCGGCGGCTTCAACGTGCTGGGCAGCCTGTTCTTCGGCTGGGCCGGCGAGCGCTGGAACAAGCTGGCGCTGCTCGGCGGCATCTACATTTCGCGCTCGCTGATTCTGGCCTGGTACTTCACGCTGCCGCCGTCGCCGGCAACGACGCTGCTGTTCGGCGCGTTGATGGGGTTTCTGTGGATGGGCGTGGGACCGCTGGTCGCCGGCGCCGTCGCCGAGATGTTCGGGCTGCAATGGCAGGCGATGATCCAGGGGCTCGCCTTCATGAGCCATCAGCTCGGCAGCTTCCTCGGCGCCTATGGTGGAGGCCTGCTGTACGACTCGCTGGGTTCCTACACCATGGCGTGGCGGATCGGCGTTGCGCTCGGCCTCGCGGGCGGCATCATCCAGGTCGCGTTTGCGCTGATCCGGCCGTCGGCGCCGCCAATGGTGCCGGCGCGATAGGCAGCCCCTCGGAGTGCTTTCAGGCGAAAGCTCGAGACTGCGCT
The DNA here is from genome assembly GCA_043722155.1 of Bradyrhizobium sp. Lineage (GTDB taxonomy): Bacteria > Pseudomonadota > Alphaproteobacteria > Rhizobiales > Xanthobacteraceae > Bradyrhizobium. The sequence goes on along the minus strand of JAYSPJ010000168.1, from coordinate 1,803 downwards.
ATCGGCCCGCCGGCACGAAATGGTCTCGAACCGAGGCGGCCTGGCCGGTTGCGATGTCGGCGGCCCTGAACTCGATGTCCGTTGCTTCCTTCGGCAGCTTCGCCGCCGGCACCTGCACGGATATCCTGATTTCCCTGGTCTGGCGAAATACCGCACCCAGGCGCCGCCGGTCCACCAGGCGATCATCAGCCACAGGAAGTGCTTGGTGACGACCTCGCGCACGTGGCTGAAGGTCCAGGCCCGCTTGTCCTTCAGGATGCGGTCGCGCCGGTCACCCTCGACCCGGCGCTCGACTACCTTCGGATATCGAGTCAATTCTGCATTGCAGCAAATTTGATTCGGGGCGCTCGGGCGCGCGGTTGATTCAAATCAATACAGCGGCCGTTCGCCTCAATATATTATGAAACACTAATATATAAACAGAGGGAGGTTGCTGATGTCGCCTTTTGACAAGGCCTGGTCGCCTTACGCCGCGGGTATCCCGATCGGCCTGTTGCAGATCCCGGCATTCCTGCTCATCGAGACCGCACTGGGGGCCTCTTCCTCCTATGTCACGGCAGGTGCGGCGATTGCCGGCCTGATCGATCCTTCGCTGCTCAAGATCGATTATGTGGCCCGGCATATCGCGGCCAACGCCAAGAATCTCTGGCAGGTCGCGCTGGTCGTCGGCATTGCGCTCGGCGCCTTCGCGTCGATGAAGATGTCGGGCGCGGTCCGCGCACCGATCTCGCCGATCTGGGCCAAGGCGCTCGGCTCGTCATCCTCCGGCCTGCGTTACGCGGTCGCGTTCGCAGCCGGCTTCCTGATGCTGTTCGGCGCCCGGATCGCCGACGGCTGCACCAGCGGCCACGGCCTGTCGGGGATGGCGCAATTGTCGGTTGGGTCGACCGTGGCGGTCGCTGCGATGTTTGCCGGCGGTATTGCTGCCGCGTCGTTGCTGCTGCGTCGAATTTAACAAGGGAGGGATGATCATGTCGTCCGTTGCAGTCGGAATTCTGAGCGGCGTGCTGATGGGAATCGTGTTCGGCTTCGCGCTGGAAAAATCGCGGGTGTTCGAACCCGGAATGATCGTCGGCCAGATGCAGTTGCGCAACTGGATCATGCTCAAGGTCTTTTTGGCGGCGGTCGCCACCGGCGCCGTCGTGCTGGCGTTTCTCCATGGATTCGGTTTCGTGAAGCTGCAGCCCAAGGCCGCGCTCTATGCCGCCGACATCGTCGGCGGGCTGATCCTCGGCGCCGGCATTGCGCTGGCGGGCGCATGCCCCGGCACCACGCTGGCGCAGATCGGCGTCGGCTATCGCGACGCGATCTTTACGCTGCTCGGCGGATTGGCCGGCGCGGTCGCGTTCTCCTACGCCCAGCCCTGGCTGGCAAAATCGCTGATCGGCACCGGGCCCAAACTGATCTTTTCCGATCTGGCCGGCGTTCCCTATTGGCAGGGCGCGCTGGCCCTGGCCGCGGCCATCATCGTCGTCCTCGCGCTGTTGGAACGGGCGCGGCCCTGGCGCGACGATCTCGGCTCGGACGTCAACGGAGATTTTGCTGAGAAGGTGCCGCAGCCACGCAGCCGTCTGGCGCCCGCGGAATGACCTGACCTTGCAAAACAAAACGGGGCCGCGAGGCCCCGTTCAGAAGTCAGTAGCGTCCCGCGATTTTTACTTGATCTTGGACTCGCGGAATTCGACATGCTTGCGCGCGACCGGATCGTACTTCTTCTTGACCAGCTTGTCGGTCATGGTGCGCGAATTCTTCTTGGCGACGTAATAGAAGCCGGTATCCGCCGAGGAAACGAGCTTGACCTTG
>JAYSPJ010000167.1:0-3233 GCA_043722155.1 Bradyrhizobium sp. | reverse complement strand
CTCCCGGTCCTGTTTCGGTACCGCGGGCGCGGCCCGGCCACGGGTGCGGGTCGAGATCGCGACGGTTGCGACCACGGCTGAAGCGAACAGCAGGATCTGCAGCGTGATGGTCTCGTCGTTGAAGAAGGCCGCCAGCGCGAAGGTAATGAACGGCTGCAGCAGTTGCACCTGCGACACCCGCGCGATGCCGCCCATCGCCATGCCGGCATTCCACGCGAAGAATCCGATCCATTGCGAGAACACCGCGACGTACAGCAGCGCCAGCCATGGCTTCAGGGCGATCTGGCCGATATCCGCCGGCATCGTCAGGACAGCCGCGGGCAGCGAGATCGGCAGCGCCATCACCAGCACCCAGCTGATGACCTCCCAGCCCGGCATCTCGGCGGTGAGCCGCCCGGAGAAGGCATAGCCGATGGCGGAGGCGACGATGGAGCCGAACAGCAGGAGATCGCCGGTCGAGAGCGTGCCACCGCCCTGCCGCATCGCAAACGCGACCACCAGTGCGGCGCCGGCGACCGATGCCATCCAGAACAGCGGCTTCGGCCGTTCGTGGGTAATGACGACGGCGACCAGCGCGGTGGCGATCGGGAGAATCCCGAGCACCACGCCGCCATGGGAGGCATCGACGGTCTGCACCGCGAGCGCCATCAGGAACGGAAACAGGATACTGACGCACAGCATCGCGATCGCCAGCTGCGGCCACAGCCGGCGCGGCGGCAGCGGCCGGCGCAGCACGATCAATAGCGCCAGCGCGCACAGCCCGGCCATCGCCGTGCGCAATGCGGTCATGGCCAGCGGATCGATCGCCGATACCGCGATGCGCGTCGCCGGCAGCGTACCGCCGAAGATGGCCACGCCGACAAAACCCAGCAACAGACCGAGATGTTCGCGAGACAGGGAAGGGGAGGGCATGGCGCGAGGGTTAGCGGGTTTGACCCCGCGCGTACAGCATGCGCGCGCCCTGCATGGCGGTCATGCAATGTCTTTCGTCATTCCGGGGCACGAGCGAAGCGAGTGAACTATGGTGCGCAATTGCGCACCTGAGAATCTCGAGATTCCGGGTTCGTGCTTCGCACGCCCCGGAATGACCTCTGTGAGGGAGCAACATTTACACGACGCTTCGAGCGGGTACTATCGCAATTGACTCCGGTCCAATCAGCTTCTTACACATGGAAATAGCCTGATGAACGCTCCGTCTCCCAAGACTTTTCTCGTCTGCCACGGCGCCTGGTCGGCCGGCTGGGCCTGGAAGAAGATGCACCCGCTGATGGCCGCGGCCGGGCACCGGCTGGTGACGCCGACCTACACCGGCTTCGGCGAGCGCGCGCATCTGGCCAATCCGTCGATCGATCTCGAAACCCACATTCAGGACATCCTGAACGTCATCAAATATGAAGACCTGCGCGACATCGTGCTGGTCGGCCACAGTTATGGCGGCATGGTCGCCACCGGCGTTGCCGACCGCGCGCGGGATCGCGTCACGCAGCTGATCTATGTCGACGCCTTCGTGCCCGGCGCCGGCCAGTCGCTGCTCGATCTGAACGAGGTGGCGCGGCCGCGCATGCAGGAGCTCAAGAACAGCGGCGACGGCTGGCGGGTGCCGCCGAACCCGACGCCGCCGGATACGTCGCCCGCCGACCTCGAATGGCTGAGCGAGCGCCGCGTACATATGCCGATCAAGTGCTTCGAGACCGGGCTCGAGCTGCACGGCGGCGCGCTGACCCTGCCGCGCAGCTACATCTACGCCACGCGCATCACGCCGGCGGACACGTTTGGGCCGTTTGCCAAGCAAGCCAGGAACGATCCCGCCTGGCACTATGACGAGATCGACGCCAGCCATTCGCCGAATGTCACCGCGCCGGAGGCGCTGATGTCGCTGTTGCAGAAGATCGTCGCGGAGCCGAAGCCATGAAGCAGATCAGGATCGGCGACATCACCATCGACGCGGTGATCGAGCGCGAGGGCCCGTGGCGGCGGCCGCAGGATTTCTTCCCGGCCTATGATGACGCCGTCTTCAGGCATCATCTGGCGACCATGGAGCCGGAGGTGTACGACGCGGCTCTCGGCCTGATGGTCATCACCTACCAGACCTTCGTGGTCCGCACCCCGCGCCACACCATCCTGGTCGATACCTGCACCGGCGAGGACAAGGGCCATCCGCCGCCGTTCGATTTCCCCGGCAAGGAGCGCTGGCGCAACGAGCTGTTTGCGCTCGGGGTCAGTTACGACAGCGTCGACTACGTGTTCTGCACCCACCTTCACATCGATCATACCGGCTGGAACACGATCCTGCGCGACGGGCGCTGGGTGCCGACCTTCCCGAACGCGAAATACGTGTTTCACAAGAAGGAGTATGCGGTCTGGGAGGCGGAGCACGCGCGCGGGGCCAATCCGCCTGGCACCGTATTCCGCGACAATTGCCTGCCGATCGTGGAAGCCGGCCAGGCGCTGCTGGTCGACGACGATTACGCGCTGGACGACACCATCACGCTGACGCCGACGCCGGGCCACTCGCCCTGCCATTGCTGCGTCAACATTTTCTCCCGCGGCCAGCGCGCGGTGGTGGCGGGCGACCTGATGCACCATGCGATCCAGTGCCGCGAGCCCGACTGGTCGGCACGGCCGGACTGGGACGCCAAGCAGTCGGCAGTCTCGCGCCGGAAATTCTTCGCCGAGGTGGCGGACACCGATACGCTGATCCTGCCGGTGCATTTTCCGACGCCGACGGTCGGCTTGATCAGGGCCGATGGCGACCGGTTCGATTACCGGTTCAAGCGGGATTGAGCTGACGCAGCGTCATTCCGGGGCGCATCGCAGATGCGAACCCGGAATCTCGAGATTCCGGGTTCGTGCTTCGCACGCCCCGGAATGACGGTGCCCGAAATTGGCGAGGGGTCCGGCGCGTTGCGCCGAACCCCTCATTCTCAGCAAGACGCGTTTTCTTCGAAAACGCTTTCGCTCAAAGATATCAGCCGGCCTGTAAGCCGGGTTTTGTAGGGCACCGCCTGCTTGCGCAAACGATACGTGACGGCCATTCCTCTGGGACCATGTTTGCACATGGCCTCGAGCAACCTACCCGGACGGCGAGCCTGACATCGCCCTGCGGAGTTATCGCCTTGCAGCGAACATCCCGCGTTGCCGTCCCTATTCGGTTTTGCTCCCGGTGTGGTTTGCCATGCCGTTTCCGTTGCCGGACCCGCGGTGCGCTCTTACCGCACCTTTTCACCCTTACC
>JAYSPJ010000166.1:0-2736 GCA_043722155.1 Bradyrhizobium sp. | reverse complement strand
GTCAGCTCGATGCCGCGGCGGCCGCGCTTCAGGAGCGGCGTGCCGAGCGCGGCTTCCAGCCCCTTGATCCGCGCGCTGGCCGACGCCAGCGCCAGATGGGCGCGGTCGGCGCCGCCCGTGATGCTGCGCGCCTCGGCCACGGCGATGAACAGTTGCAGATCGACCAGATCGAAACGCATGGCGGTTTCCTTGCGACGGGACCGGTATTGAGGTCGTCATTGCGAGCGAAGCGAAGGCCGTCATTCCGGGATGGTGCGCCAGCACCAGACCGCAGGTGCGCAATCGCGCACCGGGGAATCTCGAGATTCCGGGTTCGATGCTTCGCATCGCCCCGGAATGACGACGTCGCTTCGCTCCTCGCAACGACGGCAAATAGATCCCTGCCTTCGTCAGGGCCGAAGGCTGGCTCCGTAAGCCCCAGATTGTGCCGGCCGCCTCGATCGGTCAATGTGATCTGATGTTCGAACCTCTTCTGCTTCTGATCGCCGCCGCCTTCCTGCTCGCCGGATTCGTCAAGGGGGTGATCGGGCTCGGCCTGCCGACGGTATCGATGGGGCTGCTCGCGGTGACGATGCAACCCTCGCACGCGCTCGCCATCGTCATCGTGCCGGCCATCATCACCAATATCTGGCAGACTTTCGTCGGGCCCTATCTGCGCGACATCGTCCGGCGGCTGTGGCCGCTGATGGTGGGCACGGTGCTCGGCATCTGGCTGAACGCGGATATGCTGACCGGCCCCTATGCGCGCTACGGCACCATCGTGCTCGGCGTGCTGCTGGTGATCTATGCCATCATCAGCCTCAATAAGTTCTCGTTCCACGTCGCACCCCGCAACGAAAGATGGGTCGGCGGCATCGTCGGCGTCATCACCGGCCTGGTGTCCGCCACCACCGGCGTGCAGGTGATCCCGTCGATGCCGTTCATGCAGGCGATCGGCATGGAAAAGGACGAACTGGTGCAGGCGCTCGGGGTGTTCTTCACCGTGGCGACGGTGGCGCTGGCCTTCAACCTCACCGCATCGGGACTATTGACCGCGGCGACCGCGCTGCCGGGCGCGGTGGCGATGGCGGCCGCCTTCGCCGGCATGTTCATCGGCCAGGCGGTACGCTCGCGGATGCAGCCGGAAGCGTTCCGCCGCTGGTTCCTGATCGCGATGATCCTGCTCGGGCTCTATCTGGTGGGCAGCACGGTTTTCAATCTGCCGGCCTGAGATGCGGATTCGGGGCAGCGGCAACGATCGCGGACCAAGGATGGATGGGCGTCTCTTCAGAGGTACCAGGCGAGCACCGCCTTGAGCTCGGCATGCTCGATCACCGGCAGCGCGACCATCTGATTCATCCCGGCGGCGCACGCCAGCGACGCTGCGATCGATTCGTCGTGCTGCAAATTTTCGCAAAGGGCCGGCATGCCGGTCGCCCAGGCGTCGCCGATCGAGCCCTCGCCCTTGCCGATGCTCTTTGCGGCATACATCGCATCGAGATCGGTGTTCTTGCTGCAGTCGCCGGACTGAAACACCAGCGCGTTGCGGGCCTGGTTCGGCACCCAGATTTCAAATCGCCGCGCGATCGGCGTCGCGGCGGTGAGGAATTCGCCGGCGAACACCGGCAGCGCCACGCCGCAGGTCGGGCCGGCTTCCTTCGCCTCGTCGGTGCGCTTGAAGTAGGAGTTGGCGAACTCCGTCAGCACGATCGGATGGCCGGTTGCCCAGGCCTTTCCGGGCAGCCCCTCGCCATAAGCAAACAGGGTATTCTCGCTGAGCGCCCGGAATTCCGAGAACTCGTCGCTGCACAGCGCGCCGCCGAATTCCAGCCGCGTCCGGTCCGGAACCCACAATTCAACCACACGAATGAAAGTCTTCACCGGGCGCGCTCCTCGTCACCGCTCGGCCGAGCTTCGGCGATTTCGGCAGTTCCGATACGCGCAAATTGCGGGCAGCAGCGCCTAGAAACAGGGCGCTTGCCTCGTCCTATTCACCTTGCCTGAAGCAGGGCGACGCGGACGCCGAGATAGATGAACAATCCGCCCAGCGTGCGATCGATCCAGAGCAGGACCTGGCCGGATTGCCTGACGCGGCCGGCGGCGGATGCGGCGAACGCAGCCACGCCGAGGCACCACAGCGTGCCGTTGAAAATGAAGATCAGGCCGAGCAGCACGAAGGCCGCCGCCTTGTGCGGCGAATCCGCTGCCACGAACTGCGGCAGGAAGGCGAGAAAGAACAGCGCCACTTTCGGATTGAGCGCATTGGTCAGCGCGCCCTGCCAGAAGATCTGGCGCAGCGGGATCGCGCCGCCGCTCGGCACAGCCTCTGCCGCCGGCGCGCGCGGCCGCGACAGCAGCATCTTCACGCCCATGAAGCAGAGATAGGCGGCACCTGCCCATTTCACCACAGCGAACGCGGCCGATGACGCCGCCAGCAACGCCGACAGCCCGATCGCCGCCGCGAACACGTGAACCAGGCAGCCGGTCGAGACGCCGAGCGCCGCCGCCGCACCGCCGCGCCATCCCGACTGCACGCTGCGGCCGACGATAAAGGCGGTGTCCGGTCCCGGCATGACGTTGAGCAACAGGCCGGAGATGATGAAGAGCCAGAGCTCCTGAATGCCGAGCATGATTTTCGGATTCCCGTTCGCGTTGAGATGGAGCAGCGCGGCCTACTTGTCCAGCCAGACCTCCTCGAACCGCAGGCTGTTGTACTGGCTGTTGTCGTGCGGCACGTAATTCCTGACATAAGGTTGC
>JAYSPJ010000165.1:0-2400 GCA_043722155.1 Bradyrhizobium sp. | reverse complement strand
GGCGGCTTGATCTGGTATTTGCCCTGGATCATCAGGAGGTCGAAGAAATTCAGCGCCGCCGATTTGATCGCGATCACGGCCTCGCCGGGCCCGGCGACGGGATCGGGCACATCGGCCAGAACGAGATCGTCGGGGCCGCAATATTGCGAGCAGAGAATGGCTTTCATGGACACACCTGAGTTTCGGACGCACAAAGAAGGCTGGACGCTTCTTGCCGGATTTGCGGCCGGGCTACAATCCGAATCGGAGGTCGGTGGCCTCATGGTGAGGAGGCGCTCTTGCGCCGTCTCGAACCATGAGGCTGTCTCATCCTTCGAGACGCGACGAAGACGCCGCTCCTCTGGATGAGGTCGAGGGAGTTTAAAACGATGTTTGAAAAAGGCCTGCTGGCGACAAAGCGCATACTGGTCACCGGCGGCGGCTCCGGGCTGGGCGCGGCGATGGGACGCCGCTTCGTCGAGCTTGGCGCCGAACTGATCATCTGCGGCCGCCGGCTCGAATTGCTGGAAGCGACGGCGGCGCAGATGCGTGGCGAATTCGGCGGCAAGGTCAGCGTCGTCAGATGCGACATCCGCGACGGCGCCGCGGTCGATGCCATGATGGACGCGGTCTGGCGCGAGGCGCCACTCGACGTGCTGGTCAACAATGCCGCCGCGACCTTCATTGCCCAGACCGAGCATCTGTCGTTTCGCGCGGCGGACGCGATTCTCGCGCCGACCCTGCACGGTGCGATGTATTGCACGCTCGGTGCCGGCAAGCGCTGGATCGAGGGGGCGCATAAGGGCGTGGTGCTGAGCATCCTCTCGACCTCGACCATTACCGGCCGCGCCTTCACGGTGCCCTCGGCGATGGCGAAGTCCGCCATCCTCGCCATGACCAAGAGCCTCGCCGTGGAGTGGGGGCCCAAGGGCATCCGCACCGTGGCGATTGCGCCGGGCGCATTTCCGACGCCGGGTGCATCGGGCCAGCTTCGGCCCGAGGGCCGTGATGAAGGGTGGTCGTCGAAAAATCCGCTCGGCCGTGTCGGCGAACATGGCGAGTTGGCCGATCTCGCGAGTTTCCTGATTTCGGACCGGGCCGGCTACATCAACGGCGAGATGGTGGTGCAGGACGGCGGCGCGCATCTGCGCAGTTCCGGCGCCGAGGATCTGCTGCAATGGACCGACGCGCAGTGGGAGAAGCAGCGCACGGCGCGCTCGAAGGGCTGAGGCCGAGCCGCGTCATGACTTGCTGGATGCGCCGGCTCGGCGATCCCCCGACTGCCTTCCCAAAAAGGCATTTCCCGGCTATCCATCGGTGCGTGATCGGGGAATGCCGGGGGGCCATCTTCCAGTCACAATAATGAGGGAACCAGATTTGGTCATGTCCGTGCGGCGAATTCTGATATCCCTGATGGCGAGTGTGGTTGTGTGCGGGATCGCGATCCCGGCGCAGGCGCAGAGCGCATCGTCGAAGGCCTCGAAAGACGCGGCCAAGCCCGCAGCCGCCAAGCCCGAGGCGAAACCCGCCGCTGCCGCTGGCGGAGCGGAACCGACGTTGATCGGCCAGTTCGGCACCTGGGGCGCCTACACCGCGACGCCGAACGGCAAGAAGGTGTGCTTCGCGCTGGCAAAACCCTCGTCGTCGAAAACCAATCCGCCGAATCGTCCGCGCGATCCCGCTTACGCCTTTGTCTCGACGCGTCCGGCGGAAAAAGTCGTCAACGAAGTCTCCGTCATGATCGGCTATACGCTGAAGCCGGGCTCGGAATCGACGCTGGAAGTCGGCGGCGCCGCTTACGCGATGTACACCCAGGGCGACGGGCTCTGGATCAAGAACGCCGCAGAGGAAGAGCGGATGGTGGACGCCATGCGCAAGGCCGCCGATGTGACGGTCAAGGGCATGTCGGCCAAGGGCACCGAGACCACGGACACCTTCTCGCTGAAGGGGCTCGCCCAGGCGCTCGACCGGCTGGCGCAGGATTGCAAGCGCTAAGCTCGCTTTAACGCCAAAATCGATGCATTTAGTGCCTTTCCCGCGGGTCGCGGAAGGCCTATCTGATGTTCCATGAACGAGACCATGACCAGCCTTTCCATCGCAGCCAGTTCCGGCGCCAGCGCGCCGCTGGAAAAGATCGCGCTCGAAACCTACGTGCCGCCGGCCAAGCCGTCGCTGGTCGGGCTGTCGCGCGCGGAGATTTCCGATCAACTCGGCACCATCGGCGTTCAGCCTGCGCAGCGCAAGATGCGGGTGCAGCAGCTCTGGCACTGGATCTATTATCGCGGCTTCACCGATTTCGACGGCATGACGACGATGTCGAAGGAGCTGCGCGCCGCGCTCGCCGACCGCTACACCGTGGCGCGCCCCGAAGTAGTGGCCGAGCAGGTGTCGGTCGACGGCACGCGCAAATGGCTGCTGCGC
>JAYSPJ010000164.1:0-8488 GCA_043722155.1 Bradyrhizobium sp. | reverse complement strand
GCGCCGGTGATCTCGCAGGCCGCCAGCAGCGCCGGGACGTTGAGATAGCTGTCCTTCGACGGCGGCGGGCCGATGCAGACGCTCTCGTCGGCCAGCCGCACATGCATCGCGTCGGCGTCGGCGGTGGAATGCACCGCGACGGTGGCGATGCCGAGTTCCTTGCACGCGCGCAGGATGCGCAATGCGATTTCGCCGCGATTGGCTATGAGAATTTTGTCGAACATCGTTCCCGCTTTGCTCCGTCATCCTGAGGAGCGCGCTCTTTCTTGCGCGCCTCGAAGGATGGGCTACTTGCACCGTCGTCTGTCATCCTTCGAGGCTCGCCGAAGAGGGCTCGCACCTCGGGATGACGGCGCGTTGCTATTCAATAATCACCAGCGGTTCGCCGAATTCGACCGGCTGGCCGTCCTCGACGAGAATCTGCGTCACGGTGCCGGCGCGCGTCGACGGGATCTGGTTCATCGTCTTCATTGCTTCGATGATCAGGAGCGTCTGTCCGACCGACACTTTGGAGCCGACCTCGATGAACGGCTTGGCGCCGGGCTCGGACGACCAATAGGCGGTGCCGACCATCGGCGAGGGCACCACGCCCGGGTGTTTTGCCAGATCGGCGATTGCCGCCGGAGTAACGCTCGTAGCACTCGCAGCGGAGCCCGATGGCGCCTGCTGGAAATTTCCGGGCATCGATGCGGCGATGCTGATGTTGCGTGCGACCCGCACCCGCAGGCCGGCGCGTTCGATCTCGATCTCGGTGAGACTGGTCTCGTCGAGCAGCAGTGCGAGTTCGCGAATCAGCGCACTGTCGTCGCTGGTGAATTTCGCGGCTTTGGTATCGTCAGGCTGGCGCGCCATGATCTTGATCCGGGACTTTCTGTGTGGTGACGGGCGAAAGGCGTCAGGCTGTCGCCTGGACGCCGATTTTGGCGGCAAGGCCATTGATCGCCAGTCGGTAGCCGTCGATGCCGAAGCCGCAAAGCGTTGCGAACGCGGCCCGGGCGGTGAAGGTATGATGGCGGAAATCCTCGCGGGCGTAGATATTGCTGATGTGCACTTCGACGGTCGGAATTTTCACCGCCACCAGAGCGTCATGCAGCGCGATCGAGGTGTGCGAGTAGCCGCCGGCATTGATGATGATTCCGGCGGCCTTTTTCGCGTGCGCCTCGTGGATGAAATCGATCAGTTCGCCCTCGCGGTTGGACTGCCGGCAATCGGCCTTGAGGCCGAACTGCGCGGCGGTCTGCGCGCAGAGTTGCTCGACGTCGGCGAGCCTGGCGTGGCCGTAGGTCTCAGGCTCCCGGGTCCCCAGCAGATTGAGGTTCGGGCCGTTGAGCACGTAAATCGTATCGGCAGCGGTCTTGGCCATTCAGATCCCGGCAATGTCGTGGTGGGTGGCCGGGTTATAGGTAACATCAGGCCCAAGGGGAAGCCTCTAGGCCGCCCTGGACATCGCTCAAATGCCTCATCCGGCTTGTGAAAAGCCGCACGGAACCTGCGGAAACCATTCGTTAACCAAGATTTCGAGAAGGCATGAGTCAGCCGGCTGTGGGCTGGAGCTTGGGGGACATCCGGGATCCCGCCGCAGAAAAACAGACCAAAAGTAAAACCCCGCCGATTGCTCGGCGGGGTTTTTTGGCCAGGAGCGACTTAGCCCTCGATGATGTAGACGATCTCGTAGGTCTGGGGTCGAACGATGACGTAACGCCCGCCGACCAGAATGACCTGATAGCCGCGCCATTCCGGATAGATCTCGACGATCCGCGGCGGAAGCGGATGGAAGCGGACCGAAGACGGGACCCGCGTGCCGATCGAAATATTGAAGTTGACGTTGGTGGTTTCCTGAATCTTCTCCGAGCGAATGGCGGAGACGATCTGGGTGCGCTTTTCGGCTGGCGGAGCGGCAGTGGCCGAAGTTGCGGCGTTGCCGGTGGTTTGCGACGTGCTGTCTTTTCCAGCGGGAGCCTGGGTGGTGGTCTGCGACTTGCTGTCGGCGGCGCCCTTCGAGTCCGCCTTCATGTCCTTGCTGACGGCGCCCTTGTCCTGCGTCTCCGAGCTCATGCTCTTCGACTTCTCGCCCTTTATGGTGTCCTGGGCTGATTTCTCGCCCTTCATGGCGGGTTTCATGTCGTCCTGAGCACGCAGGTTCTTGCCCGCGGGCTGCTTTTCATCGGACTGGGTGGACTTCATGCCCTTGTCGGATGCCTTGGAATCCGGGGCGCTGTCGCGGTTCATCGGAGCTGCAGATGGCGCAGCGCGTTCAGCCGGCGCGCTCTGCTGGACGGGGGAACCCGCCGCCGGTGCATCGCGTCCCGGTCCCTGCGCATTGGCGAGACCGGTTCCGGCGAGCAGCGCCGCTGCCGCAACGGAAATCATAAAGCGATTGGTCATGGTATCTCCTCAGGGTGTTTGCATTGCCCGCCCCGACAACGAAGCGAGCGGGGCGATGTTCCCTGAGATCACCGGTTCCACCGGATTTGTTTTTGTGAATGCCTGATGAACCGCTTCGCTTTGAAAACGGCGCAAACAAAAGCCGGCTCGAAAGCCGGCCTTTCAGTTCACCCACATGGCAATATCAGGTTGCAGAAAGCGCCGCTCAGCAAATCGCCTTGCCGCAGCGCGCGACGCCGATCTTTTCCCGCAGGCCTTCGACGCCGACCGCGCCGATCACCACCTGCTTGCCGATCACGTAGCTCGGCGTGCCGTTCATGCCCATCGCTTCGGCGAGCTTGAAATTCTCCTCGAGCGTGGCGCGCACTTCCGGGCTTGCGAGGTCCTTCTCGAGCCTGGCCATGTCCAGGCCGGCTTCCCTGGCGGCCGCCATCGACCGCGCCTTGTCGGCCTGGCCCTTGCCGTTCAGCAGCTTCTGGTGAAAATCGAGGTACTTCTTGCCGCTGGGGTCCTGCATGCGCACGGCGACCCCGACCTGGGCGGCTTCGACGGAGCCCGGACCGAGCACCGGGAATTCCTTCAGCACCACCTTCAGCTTCGGATCGGATTTCATCAGCTCCATCATGTCGGTCATGGCGCGTTTGCAATAACCGCAATTATAGTCGAAGAATTCGACCATGGTGACGTCGCCGTCCCTGGCTCCGACGGTGACGCCGCGCGGCGAATTGAAAATCGCTTCGGCGTTCTTGGTGACGCCGGCCTCATGCTTCGCGGCCTCGGCGGCGCTCTGGCGCTTGCTCAGTTCGGCCATCGCCTCTTCCAGCACCTCGGGATGCGCCAGCAGATAATTGCGGACGATGACTTCGATATCACCGCGCTGGATGTCGGAAAAACTCTGCGCGGTGGCCGCCGGCGGCGCCCCGCAAAGTGCGAGCGCGAACAGGGCGGGGACGAGCAGGCGGAACGAGGGCATTGGCAAATCCTCTTTGGACGAATTGGTCGGGTAAGTTGCTGCAGGAGCCGGTTTCGCGAAAGCTTAAGTCCGGCTCGGTTTATTTCTAGTTGCTGTTCTGGCCGGGAAGCGGCCTGGCCGAGACGATGTCGTCGGCCTTGACCCAGCCCGGCGTGCCGATCGCGAACCGGGTCTTTGCCCGCGAGGCCAGATCGCGCGCGGTCTTGTTGTCGCCGCGCAGATAGGCCGCCTGGGCGGAAGCGAGGTCGGCCTGCGCAAGATCTCCTTTTCGGCCGTAGGCCATCGCGAGTTGGGTATAGCCGATCGGCGCCTCGGTCTCGCGTGCCACCGCCGCGCGCAGAATCACGATCGCTTCTTCCGTGTGGGCGCTATTATTAGTCGCTACCAGCGCCTGCCCAAGTAACATCTCGATGAGCGGCGCATTATTCGACAGCTGCACCGCCTTGCGCAGCGGCACGATGGCCTCCGCCGGCTTGCCGCCTTCCAGCAGCGCCTGGCCGCGCAATTCATAAAAATACGCGTTGGCGGGCTGCAGCTGGATCAGCGCGTCGATCTGGGCGATCGCGCTGCGCAGATCGCCATGGCGATAGGTGGCGATGGCGCGGGCATAGCGCGCGGGCAGGGTTTCGCTCGACAGCGGATAGCGCCGGTGCACGGTATCCTGCCGTTCCATGAAGGCCGAGATCTTGGCGCGCACCATGTCGTGGCGCAATTGCAGGGCCGGGTCGTCCTTCTTGTCCCAATAGGGACTCGAACGCGCCAGTTCCTCCAGCGCGGCGACGCGCTCGGCCGGCATCGGGTGCGACATCACGTAGGGATCGGAGCCGCGCGCGGCAAACAGGCTCTCGTTGGTGAAGCGCTTGAAAGTTTCATACATGCCCCTGGCGGACTGGCCGGTGGTGGTCAGGAACTTGACCCCGGCGCGGTCGGCATTTTCCTCCTGCTGCCGCACATACGAGAGCAGGGAGCGGCGGATCACTTCCTGTGGCGCGGAAATCGCCGCCGCGCCGACATTGGCCAGGCCGCTATTGGAGTTGCCGCCTCTCGAGCCCGCGACCAGCGCGCCGGCGCCGAGCAACATGGCGATGATCATCTGGGTCTGCGCCGCCGCCAGCTGTTCGCGAAGCTTGGAGAGATGACCGCCGGCGAGATGACCGGTTTCGTGCGCCAGCACCCCGATGATCTGGTTCGGGGTGTCGGACTGCATCATCGCGCCGTAGTTGACGAAAATGCGCCGGCCATCCGCGACGAAGGCGTTGAACACGCTCTCGTTGATGATGACCATCTGGATGTTCTGCTTTTCCATTCCGGCGGCGCGCAGGATCGGGCGGGTGTATTCGCGCAGCAATTGCTCGGACTCGGTATCGCGGAGGACGCGCAGACCCGATTGCTGCGCAAGCGCAGGCATCGGCGCAACGGCGAGCGCGACCGCCGTGATGAGGGCGGTCAGTCTCAACACTTTCTGGCGCAGGGCAATGCGAAGCAACATGGCGTTCTTCAGGGATTGGCGGCGGGCCGGATACGATATATGCCCTAACAAACCGCCGAATGCGGCTTGTCTGGGGCATGGCAGCCTCGTTTTCGTCCGTTCGAATAGCAGATATCGATGCTTGATGCGACACCGAGAGACCGTGCCAGGGGCCTGCTGACGGCCTCGGGGCGAAGCAACGTTCCGCCGTTCATGGTGATGGACGTGATGGCGGCAGCGGCGCGCATCGAAGCGGCCGGCGGCCATGTCATTCACATGGAAGTTGGGCAACCGTCGGCGTCGGCGCCGAAGTCCGCGATCGCGGCTGCTCACGCAGCCCTCGAATTGGGGCGGATCGATTATACCTCGGCGCTGGGCATTCCCTCGCTTCGCGCGCGTATCGCCAGGCATTACCGCGAGACGTACGGCTGCACCGTGGATGCCGAGCGGGTTGTGATCACGACGGGATCGTCGGGCGCGTTCATCCTGGGCTTTCTCGCCCTGTTCGAGCCGGGCGACCGGGTCGCGGTAACGGTTCCCGGCTATCCGCCCTACCGCCATATCCTCACCGCGCTCGGTTGCGAGCCGGTGCTGATCGAGACCTCGAGCGAGACCCGGCACGCGCTGACCGGCGAAGCCTTGCTCGCGGTCCATCGCAAGACGCCGCTGAAGGGCGTGCTGGTCGGAAGCCCGGCCAATCCCACGGGCACGATGATGTCCCGCGAGGCGCTCACCAGTCTGATGGCGGCGGCGGAGAGCGCGGGTATCCGTTTCATCTCCGACGAAATCTATCACGGCCTCGATTATGCATTTCCCGCCGTCACCGCGACGGAACTTTCACCGCACGCGCTGGTGATCAATTCGTTCTCGAAGTATTTCTGCATGACCGGCTGGCGGGTCGGCTGGATGGTGGTGCCGGAACCGCTGGTGCGGCCGATCGAGCGGCTGCAGCAAAATCTTTCGATCTCGGTGCCGACACTGTCGCAGATTGCCGCCGAAGCCGCCTTCGAAGGCCGCGCGGAGATGGAAGCGATCAAGGCCGGCTACCAGGAGAACCGCCGCATTCTGATCGATGGTTTGCCGCAAGCCGGGCTCGACAGCTTCCTGCCGGCGGACGGCGCATTTTACCTCTACGCCGACGTCTCCAGGTTTACCTCCGACAGTTTTGCCTTTGCCGGCGAGATGCTGGAAAAGGCCCGCGTCGCGGCCACTCCCGGGGTCGACTTCGATCCGGTTCACGGCCGTCAGTTCATTCGTTTTTCCTACGCAGGTTCCGCCGACGAGATGCGCGAAGCCGTCGCGCGGATCACGAAATGGTTGCGGTAGCGGCGCGGACGCTTCGGTTCGCCGCCATTCGCGGCTAACACTCATGCGGCCTTCATCACGGGATGGCTGAGCGAGCGGGGCTGGGATCGGTCGGTGCCCCTGCTTTTCGTCGCGATGGCGCTCGAGCATATCATTATTCTTGCGGCAGGGTTCGGCTGGCTCGCGTTCGGCATGAAGCTCGGCGCCGAGAAGGCATGGCTGGTCGGGATCGTGCCTTTCCTCGCGGGGGCATTGGTCAAGAATGCCCTCGGCGCGGCACTGGTGCCGGCGAGCCGGCGCTTGCTCGATCGTCGCGGATAACCGCTGGCGGACGGCGCTTACGACGGGGTAGCGATCGTCTTGAGGAAACTAAAAAACCGCCCGGTTTTGCCGGACGGTTTTTCCAATTCAAAAATCCTTACGGCTTATTCGCCGTTGCCGAAGCGCCGCGACCACCAACCGGCCTTGCGCGGCTGGGTGTCGGTCGTGGTCTCGGAAGCGGTCTGCCCCGGGGCCGACGCCGGCGGCTCCGACGGGCTGTGGGTGACGGGTGCCGGTGCTTCAGGCTGGGCGGTTGCCAGGAAGCTCACCTTTTCGCGCACGGTCGAACGGCGGCGCGCAGCGGCTCCGTCAGTCTCCTGAGCGCTCTCCGGTTCGCTGGATGCTCGTGCCGGCTCCGGCTGAGCATGATCCCTATGCTGCGGCTCCGGCGGTGGCGCCACCGGTTCGTGCTGAACGACCAGCGGGGCTGGCTCGGCGGAATATCCGTCGAAATCGGCAACCGCGCTGGTTACTTCCGGCGCCGATGTCGGCCCGAGTTCGTCCGCGATCGAGCCGGCCAGACCATCCTCCGGCCCGCCGCGCCGGCGGCGTCCGCCGCGACGTCCGCGACGGCGGGGCCGCCGCTCGCCATCCGGCGCCTGATCGGCGCGAGCCGTACCGGGCTGCTCCTCGGACTCGTCTTCATCACCTTCGGCTTCATCGGCAACGCCGGCGACCGCAACCTGGTCCGGCGCAATGCGCGGGGCGTCAGTGCTGTCGCGCGCGGGACCGCCTTCGCGCGGCTCGCCGGGACGGCCACGCCGTCGCCGCCTTCGCTTGCGCTTGTGCCCCTCGCCGTCGGTTTCGCCGTTGCCTTCCTCGCCGGCCGCGGATTCCTCGGTCAGGCCTTCGGTCTCGTCGGTTTCCACTTCCGACTCGACTTCGATGTCGAACGGCTCTTCCTCGTCATAGGCTTCCTCGATCTGCGGCGGGAAGGCGGCAACCTGCGCCGCCAGCAGCGCCTTGGCCGCCTCCAGCGTATGCACCTGTTCGCCGCGGTCGATGATGAACGACTGCTGGGCGCTGACGGTGGCGTCGGCGATCACGGCCAGCGTCACCTTGAAACTGTTCTCGAGATCGCGCAGATGGCCGCGCTTGTGATTGAGGACGTAGAGCGCCACGTCGGTCCGGGTTCGCACCACGAGATTGTGGGTCGCGCCCTTCATCAGGATTTCCTCGAGACCGCGCAGCAGCTGCAGCGCCACCGAGGACACCGAACGGACATGGCCGCTGCCGCCGCATTGCGGGCAGGGCTCGGTCGAGCTCTCCAGCACGCTGGCGCGAATGCGCTGGCGCGACATCTCCAACAGGCCGAAATGCGAGATGCGTCCGACCTGGATCCGCGCGCGGTCCTGCCGCAGGCAATCCGACAGCTTGCGCTCGACCGAACGGTTGTTGCGCTTCTCGTCCATGTCGATGAAGTCGATGACGATCAGGCCCGCGAGATCGCGCAACCTGAGCTGCCGCGCTACTTCTTCCGATGCCTCGAGGTTGGTCTTGAGCGCGGTGTCCTCGATGTGGTGTTCGCGGGTGGAGCGGCCGGAATTGACGTCGATCGAAACCAGCGCTTCGGTCTGGTTGATCACGATGTAGCCGCCGGAGCGCAATTGCACGGTCGGCGAGAACATCGCGTCGAGCTGGCTCTCGACGCCCATCCGCGAGAACAGCGGCTGCCCGTCGCGATACTGCTTCACCGCCCGCACGTTCGTGGGCATCAGCATCTTCATGAAGTCGCGGGCTTCCTGGTAGCCGGCTTCGCCGGCGACCTGGATTTCGTCGATTTCCTTGTTGTAGAGATCGCGCAGCGACCGCTTGATCAGCGATCCCTCCTCGTAGACCAGGGTAGGGGCCTGCGACTTCAGCGTCATGTCGCGGACGGTTTCCCACATCCGGATCAGATATTCGAAGTCGCGCTTGATTTCCGGCTTGGTGCGCGAGGCGCCCGCGGTGCGCAGGATGATGCCCATGCCCTCGGGCACGTCGAGATCCTGCACCACGTCCTTGAGCCGCGAACGGTCCTGCGCCGAGGTGATCTT
>JAYSPJ010000163.1:0-2322 GCA_043722155.1 Bradyrhizobium sp. | reverse complement strand
GCAACCTTCATGCGGCCGGCGGCGTCGAGCACCGATTTGACGATATTGTGGTAGCCGGTGCAGCGGCAGATGTTGCCTTCCAGCTCGTGCCGGACGGTGTCCTCGTCGAGCTTGCCGCCATAGCGGTTGACGATATCGATCGCCGACATGATCATGCCCGGCGTGCAGTAACCGCACTGCAGGCCGTGATTGTCGCGGAACGCGGCCTGCATCGGATGCAACTCGTCGCCCTTCGAGATGCCCTCGATGGTGGTGACGTTGCTGCCTGCCGCCTGCCCCGCCAGCACGGTGCATGATTTGACTGCCTTGCCATCGATATGCACGACGCAGGCGCCGCACTGGCTGGTGTCGCAGCCGACGTGGGTGCCGGTCAGGTTCAAAGTCTCGCGCAGGAGATGGACGAGGAGGGTCCGGTCCTCGACATCGGCCGAGACAGCCTTGCCGTTCACCGTCAGTTTGACTGTAGACACGCTTGGTACCTCCCGATGATTTTTAATTGTTCTAATTAGAAGCATGGGGCCGGAACTTTGCAACTAGGATTTTCGTCGCGACGGTCATTGTGATGTCGTCTTCGGGAGCGCGAGGCGCTCTTCACCCTCCCCTGGAGGGGGAGGGTCGGCTTGTATTGAGCGCAGCGAAATACGAGACGGGGAGGGGTGATCTCTCAACTCGGGCACTGTTCGCGGTGAAAGACCGTCACCCCACCCCGCCGCTCATTTCCTTCGCGTCGAGACCATGCCCATGCATAATTGTGCCTTTCTCGGCGCGGCTTGATGGTCTATTGGCCGTAAAGAGCCACTTGAAGAACCACTTGAAGAACCACTTGGGAGCCCTCTGACGTGATCGACAAACAGGTCAAAACCACCGCCGACGCCGTGGCCGGGGTTCGCGATGGCTCCACGGTACTGGTGGCCGGGTTTGGCGCCGTCGGCGTCGCCGATCACCTGCTCGACGCCCTGCACGAACAGGGTGCCCGGGAGCTGACCATCGTCGCCAACAATTCCGGCAACGGCGATTATGGCCTCGCCCGGCTGATCAGTTCCGGACGCGTCCGCAAGGTGATCTGCTCCTTTCCGCGTTCCGGCGACTACAGCGCCTTCCTCAACGCCTACCGGGCCAAGAGCCTGGAGCTGGAATTGCTGCCGCAAGGCACCATCTCCGAGCGCATGCGCTGCCATGCCGCCGGCCTCGGCGGGTTCTTCTCGCCGGTTTCGGCAGGCACGAAACTCGGGGAGGGCAAGGAAACCCGTGAGATCGACGGCCGGCTGCATGTGTTCGAAAAGCCGCTGAAGGGCGATGTCGCGCTGATCAAGGCCAACAAGGCCGATCGCTGGGGCAATCTCACCTACATCAAATCGGCGCGAAATTTCAATCCTGTGATGGCGATGGCCGCCGATCTGACCGTGGTCGAGGTCGACCGGATGGTCGAGCTCGGCGAGATGGATCCGGAAGCCGTCGTCACCCCCAGTATCTTCGTCGACCGCGTGGTCGTTGTCGGAGGCAAGGCATGACCCCCAATTCCCAGCAGCCTCTGACCCGCGAACAAATGGCGTGGCGCGCCGCGCAGGATTTAAGCGAGGGCAATTACGTCAATCTCGGCATCGGCATCCCGACGCTGGCGGCGAGCTATGTGCCGCCGGGGCGCGAAGTGATCTTCCACAGCGAAAACGGCATTCTCGGCATGGGTCCGAAGCCGGAGCCCGGCAAGGAAGACCCCTATATGGTCGACGCCGGCAAGAACCTGACGACGCTGGTCGCGGGCGGCTGCTTCGTCCATCACGCCGACGCCTTCCTGATGATCCGCGGCGGCCATCTCGATGTCAGCCTGCTCGGCGCCTTCGAGGTGTCCGAAACCGGCGATCTCGCCAACTGGACCACCGAAGACCCGGCATTCCCGCCCGGTGTCGGCGGCGCGATGGACCTGGCGGTCGGCGCCAGGGCGATCCGTGTCATTATGGAGCACACCAGCAAGAAGGGTGAGCCGCGCATCAAGAAGGCCTGCACCTATCCGCTGACGGCGGCGGCTTGCGTGAAGCGCATCTACACCAACCTCGCTGTGATCGACGTGACGCCGCAGGGCCTCGTGGCGCTGGAAATGATTGCGGGAATGACGATCGAGAAGCTGCAGGAACTGACCGAGCCCAGGCTGCAGCTCGCCCCTGACTGGAAGGTTCTGGCTCCGCCGGCGACCCCGAAGGCCCGCGCCGCGTAGGGCTGCAGAGCCGGTCACCACGATCACAATCAAGACTGTCATCGCCCGGCTTCTTGACCGGGCGATCCAGTACGCCGCGCCGTCACGGTCTATCTTGGATGCCTCTGGAA
>JAYSPJ010000162.1:0-7508 GCA_043722155.1 Bradyrhizobium sp. | reverse complement strand
ACTTGGCCTCATAGGCGGTGTTGAGCGCGAGGCCCGGCTTCTTGGTCAGCGCGCTGTCGGCTTGCGTTTCCGGCGACATCACCGGGCCCGACGCCATGACCACGCCTTCGGCCGCCTTGCCGGCGATCCGGATGAAGTCCATGCTGGCGGCGCCGTGGGTCTGATAGATCGGGCCCTTGTAGCCGCGCTCGCGCAGCGCCGTCTGCGGCAAAGCTGCCGCGGTGCCGGAGGCGCCGATCAGGATCGCATCGGAATTGGCGGCGACCAGCTTCAGCGCCTGCCCCGCGACCGAGGTATCGGGCCGCGCGAAGCGCTCCTCGGTGGCCACCGTCATGCCCCGTCGGCGGGTCGGATCATCCCTTCGCCATTTCGATCGCAAGGAGGACCGCGGCGCGCGTGGCGCCAATCCCGGCTATTCCCTTGCCCGCGATGTCGTAGGCGGTGCCGTGCGCGGGCGTGCAGATCGGAAACTTGAAGCCGCCAAGCAGTGTTACGCCGCGATCGAAACCCATCAGCTTCATCGCGATCTGGCCCTGATCGTGATACATCGTCAGCACCGCATCGAACGCGCCGTTCCGTGCCCGAAGGAAAACCGTGTCCGCGGGAAATGGCCCTTCGGTCGCGATGCCTTCGGCCTGGGCTTGTTCGACGGCCGGCCCGATCGCGTCGATCTCTTCACGGCCGAAATTGCCGCCGTCGCCGGCGTGCGGATTGAGACCGGCGACGGCGATCCGCGGGCGCCCGAAGCCGGCGCCCCGCATTGAGGTATCGGCGAGCCTGAGCGCGCGCAGCACGCGTTCCCTGGTGATATGGGCGGCGACTTCCGCCAACGGAATATGAGACGTGACGCGCGCGTTCCAAAGCCCATCCAGTACGTTGAACTCGCTGGCCGGCCCGTCGAGCCCCACCACGTCGGCCGAAAAACCGATCTCATCGTCGTAGGGCGGATGCGCAAGGCGCATCGCATTCTTGTTGAACGGCGTGAAACAGACGGCGTTGGCCCGGCCGTCGCGCGCCAGCGTCAGGGCATAACGATAATTTGTGAGCGCGAACCGGCCGCCCTCAACGGTGGCGGTGCTCCGCTGGATCGACGCCGGATCGAGGTGGCCGAGATCGACGAAAACTGGTCCTTTCTCTTCTTCGGAGAGATCGGCATCAGGCGACACCGTTTTCAGGTCAAGCTGCACGGCGGCAACTCTGGCGCCGTCATCGAGGACACGATGGTCGCCGATGACGACGAGCCGGGCTTTGGTTGTCACCTCATCGAGCGCGAGAAGCCTGGCAGTCAGTTCCGCACTGATGCCGGCCGGGTCACCCATGGCAAGCGCGATAATCGGTCTCATGACGGTCTGTCCGGCCTCTCTGCGGTCAATTCATGCTTCGCGAACATCATGGCTTCAGCGGCGGTCGCGCCGCGATCTTTCCAATGGTTTGCCAGATCACCGGCAGCACCAGCAGCGCGACGCCCAGCAAAACCAGCGTCGTCACCAGCGCATTGCCGAAAAAGATCCCGAGCGAGCCTCTCGACATCAGCATGGACTGGCGAAACGCATCCTCCGCCTTGTCGCCGATCACGATCGCGAGCACCATCGGCGCCACGGGATAATGCAACTTCTTGAACAGGTATCCGACAATTCCGAACCCCATCATCAACACGACGTCGAGATAGGAATTGGCAACCGAGTAGGCGCCGACGGTGCAGATGATGACGATCAGCGGTGCGATGATGAAGAACGGTACCCGCATCAGCGCCGCGAACAGCGGCACCGTCAGCAGCACCAGAACCACCGCGACGACGTTGCCGAGGTACATCGATGCGATCAATCCCCAGACGAAATCCTTTTGCTCGATGAACAGCATCGGCCCGGGATTGAGGCCCCAGATCATCAGGCCGCCCATCATAACCGCGGCGGTCGCCGAGCCGGGGATGCCCAGAGATAGCATGGGAAGCAGCGCGCTGGTGCCCGCGGCATGGTCGGCGGTTTCCGGCGCGACGATGCCTTCCGGCTCTCCTTTGCCAAAATTGGCGCGCCGGGCTGAAAGGCGTTTGGCGATGCCATAGCTCATGAAAGATGCTGCCGTGGGACCACCGGGGGTGATGCCCATCCAGCAACCGATGGCGGCGCTGCGCAGCAGCGTCCAGCCGTAGCGCGGTAGGCCGGCAAGCGCGCGGAAGACTTCGCGCCATTCAATCCTGGAGGAGATTGCCTTGACGTGAAATTCGTCCTCCACCGCGATCAGCAATTCGCCGATGCCGAACAGGCCCATGACGGCGACGACGAAACTGACGCCCTTCACCAGTTCATCGATGCCCATGGTGAGACGCACGCTGCCGGAGACCGTGTCGATCCCCACAGCGGCAAGCGCAAAGCCGATCGCCAGCGACACCAGGGTCTTGACCGGCGGCGAACCGCCCATGCCGATGAAGCTTGCAAAGGCAAGAAAGTACACGGCGAAATATTCAGGCGGCCCGAACGCCAACGCCGCCTTCGCCACCCAGGATGCCGACAGCGTGATGAGAACGACACCGGCCAGCGCGCCAAAGGCCGCGGAACCGAAAGCCGTCGCCAGCGCGGTGGTTGGCCTGCCGTCGCGCGCCATGGGATAGCCGTCGAACGTCGTCGCGACGGATGACGGTTCGCCGGGAATGTTGAAGAGAATGGAAGTCACCGAGCCGCCAAACAATGCGCCCCAGTACATGCATGACAGCAGGATGATGGCCGACACCGGCTGCATTCCGAACGTCAGCGGCAACAGCAGCGATACGCCGTTCGGCGCGCCGAGGCCGGGCAGCACGCCGACCAGAATGCCTAGCAGCACGCCGATCACCATCAGGAAGATATGATTGACGGACAGCGCGATGGTAAACCCGTGCAGGAGGGCTTCGAGATTTTCCAACGAAGCCCCCTCAGAAGCCGACGAGTTCGCCGAGCAAGCCGCGCGGCAACGAGATCTGGAACGTAAGCTCGAATATCAGATAGAGCGCCAACGCGGTGCCGATCGCGGCGACGGCGGAGAGGACGAATGCGCCTCGCTTCTGCCAGGCGAGGGCGCCGAATACGTACCCGGCCGAGGCCAGATACAGTCCCGTCAACGGAATGGCGCCGACATAGACCACGGCCGGAATAAACAACAGCCCCAATCGCTTGAGTTCGCTTGGCCGCAGCACGACGTCCCGGGCGTGCAGCCATCCCTGCACGAGGTTGAAGACGCTGCCCGCCACAATGATCAGGCCGACAATGAATGGAAAGCTGCCGGCCTCGACCCCGGCGCGAGACCATCCGATGCCGTTGTCAAGGCTGGAGACGACAACGGCCACGCCGAACGCGCCGGAGAGCAGGGCCGTGGCGGTTTCCAGACTTCGTCCCGACACCATCAGCCGCACTCTATTTGGAGATAAGCCAACCTTCATCGGCAGCGATCTTCTGCGTGCGGTCGATGTCTTCCTTGATGAACTTGCTGAACGTCTCGCCGGTCAGGAACGTGTCGGTTTGCGACGTCCGCTCGATGTATTCCTTCCATTCCGGCGTGGCCTGAACTTTCTTCATCAGATCGACATAGAACGCGGTCTGGTCCGCAGTCACCTTTCCCGGCAGCCAGACCGTGCGCGGCTGCTGGAATTGCGGAATGTCGAGGCCGGATTCGGCGCAGGTCGGAATATCGTGCCAGTTTTGCTTTTCGGTCACCTTCGGGCCGTCCGGAAGACGTTTCGGGCTGAAGGCGCAAAGCGGGCGCTGGGTGCTGCCCTTCCACTGTCCGATGCTTTCACTGGGATTGTTGGTGTGCGAGTCGATATGACCACCGGCCAGTTGCACGGCAGCTTCGGCGCCGCTTTTGAAGGGAATGTAGGTGAACTTCACCTTCGCGGCCTTGTCGATCAAGCGGGTGAGGGTTTCGTCGGTGTCTTTTGACTGCGCGCCACCCATCTTGAAATCGCCCGACGGCTTTGCCGCAACGGCTTTGAGAAACTCCTGCACGGTCTGGTAGGGCGCATCCTGCTTGACCCAGAGCAGAAACTCGTCCTGCACCATCGCGGCAATCGGCGTCAGGTCGGTGTAATTGTAGGCCACCTTCGACACCATCGGCTGGGTCCAGGCGTTCGATGTCCCGAACACGATTTTATGGGGATCGCCCGCCATTGCCTTGATGTAGGTATAGCCTTCGGCGCCGCTGCCGCCGCCCTTGTTGGTGACGACGATCGGCTGCTCGATCAATTTGTGTTTGGTGATGATGCTCTGGACGGCGCGCGCGAAATTATCGGTGCCGCCGCCCGGGCCCGCCGTCGCAATGAATTCGATCGGCTTGGCGGGCTGCCAGGCGGCGTTTGCCGCTCCCGACACGCAGGTTGCGAGACCGAAGGCGATCGCAGCGAATTTCGGCTTTACAGACATCGAGTCCTCCGGTTGATTCTATCATTTGATCCTGTTGTTCGGTCCTGCGCTAGTTAGCCAACCTCGTCGCGCGCAAAGCGCACTGCGGCCACCGCGCCCTGTTCCTGAAGCGCGGCAATTTCCTCAGCGTCAAAACCGTAGGCGCTCAGAATCGCGCCGGTATGCTCGCCATAGAGCGGGGCGCCGGTTCGTACCTTGCCCGGCGTCTCCGAGAACTTGATCGGCAATCCCAGCGTCTTGACGGTGCCGAGTGATGAATGCTCGACTTCGACCACCATTTCGCGCGCGATGGTCTGCGGGTCCGCGAGGGCCTGCAGCATGTCGTTGACCGGCCCGCAGGGTACCCCCGCGTCCTCAAGCGCGCTCAGCCAGTATGCGGCAGGTTGGGTTCGAAAGCGCGCAGACAATTCGGTCTCCAATTCCTTCAGATGAGCCATTCGGTCGGCGCCGGTGGCAAAGCGCGGATCGCGCGCAAGTTCCGAAGCGCCCAGTACATCGAGCGTACGCAGCCAGTGTTTCTGGTTGGCGCCACCAACCACGATCCACTTGTCGGATGCCTCGAAGGCCTGATAGGGGGCATTGAGAGGGTGGGCGGAGCCCATCGCTTTCGGCGCCACGCCGGTGGCGAGCGTGATGGCGGCCTGCCAATAGGTCTGGACCAGAGCCGCCTCGAACAGGGAGGTTTCCACCCATTGGCCCTGGCCGGTTTTCAGACGGTGGGTGTAGGCCGCGAGAATGCCCAAGGCGGCGAGGATTCCGGCCGTGATATCGGAGAGCGGCGCGCCGCATTTGACCGGTGGCCCGTCGGGCTTCTCGCCGGTAAAGCTCATGATGCCGCTCATCGCCTGGGCCACGAGATCGAAGCCGCGGCGATGCTTGTAGGGACCGGTACGTCCGAAGCCCGACAACGAGCAGTAAATCAGGGCGGGATTGTCCTTCTTGATTTCCGCGTAGCCGAAACCGAGCCGATCCATCACGCCGGGGCCGAAATTTTCCACCAGCACGTCCGCCGAGCCGATCAGGCGCCGCAACACCTTGGCCCCGCCGGCTGTTTTCAGGTCCAGCGCAATGCCCTTCTTGTTGCGGTTCATCATCAGGAACGATGCCGCCTGATCGCCGATCTTCGGCGGCACCATGTAACGGGTGTCGTCGCCAGCCGGGATCTTCTCGATCTTGATGACATCGGCGCCCATGTCTGCGAGCATCAGCGTGCAGGTCGGGCCTGCCATGACGTGCGTCAGGTCGATAACCTTCAATCCGGTCAGTGGGCCCATGATTACTCCCGCGATTCCGTTGGGGCTTGTTTTCGATTATTCGCCGGTCCATTGCGGCTGGCGCTTGTTGAGAAAGGCATCCATGCCTTCGCGAAAATCCCGACTCTGGTAGCACATCAGAATCAGGTCTTCGTCCTCGTGTGGTTTCGGCTGCATCCGATGCAGGCCCTGCTTGGTGGCTCGCAGCGTCAAGGGGGCGTGGCCGGCGATGAGACGCGCCAGTTCTTCTGCCCGCCGCTCAAGTGCAGGGCCGTCCTCCACCATTTCATTCAACAGCCCAAGGCGGAACGCTTCCTCCGCCTCGATCAGGCGTGCGGTAAAAATGATCTCCTTGAGGCGTGGCGCCCCGATCAATGCGGAGAGCCGGCCGAGGCTGGACATCGACAAACAGTTACCGAGGGTGCGCGCGATCGGAAAGCCGAATTTCGCAGTCATGGTGCCGATGCGAAGATCACAGCACGCGGCAATTCCGGCGCCGCCACCGGCGCAAGCGCCGTTGATCGCCGCGATCGTCGGAACCTGGCACTGCTCAAGGGTGCCCAGTATCCGATCGATCCTTGTCTCGTAGTCGATGGCATCCTGCGGAGTCTTGAAGGCGCGAAACTGGTTGATGTCAGTACCCGCCGCAAATGCCTTGTCGCCCGCGCCGGTCAGGATCAGCACCTTGAGCGAACGATCCTTGCCCGCCCCCGCGCAGATCTCCGCAAGCCGCTCATACATGCCGAACGTCAGCGAATTCCTCGCCTGCGGCCGGTTGAAAGTGATCCGGCCGATACCGTCGTGGACCTCGTAAAGGAGGTCGGCTTCCAGGGTCGTTGCTTCGTTCATTTCCTTGCCGACTTGCCGGGGAAAGAAGATTGCGGGCTCGCCGGCGCTTGGCCGGTCGCTACAATTCTGAATGCAAAAATTGGCTCTCGCAAGGTAATCTTGGTAACAAAGATCGTTATTTGCCATTTTTGCATTCAATTTTTGATATCACTGTCGACCGCAGGAGATTTTGCATGATGCACGACGAGGTGGTTTCCCGCCTCAGGCACATATTGACGGAGGGCGAAGTCCCGCCGGGTGCCCGGATTCCGGAGCGCGAATTGTGCGCTTCGTTGCACATCTCACGCACGCCGCTGCGCGAGGCGCTGAAGGTCCTCGCCGCTGAAGGACTGGTGCTGCTGTTGCCCAATCGCGGAGCGCGCGCCGCGAAGCTCACTCAGAATGACGTCAAGGAATTATTTGAAGTCTGCGAGGCGCTTGAGGCAACCGCCGGCGAATTGGCCTGTCCACGTATTTCAGATGAGCAGCTGCGCGAAATCGGCGCGTTGCAAGCGAATATGGTCGAACACTATCGCGCGCGAGACCTGTTGTCTTACTATCGTTGCAATCGACTGATCCATGAGAGCATCGTTCGCGCGGCTGACAACGCGGTGCTCGCCGGGTTTTATGAATCGGTATCGGCGCGCATTCGCCGCGCTCGGTTCATCACGCCCATGTCCCCCGAGCATTGGGCGCGTGCGGTGCAGGAACACGAAGCAATCCTGAACGCGCTGCAGCGACGCGACGCCAGCGGGCTTGCCCATATCCTGCGGACACATCTTCGGCGCAAGCGCGAGGAAGTTGTGCAGGCGGGATTCGCCGAACCCAATAACGACTAGAATTCGCCGGCTCGCGGGCGCAGGCGGCAAAGTGCTCCCTGGCCTTCCGGTGAGAAAAGGCCGGCTCCCAAAGGGAGCCGTTAAACGCTTCAGTTCACTTCGCCGGAACGTACTTTCCGTCCTTCACGGTCAGGATGATGCGCGAGCGGTCGTCGAGGCCGTAGCGGTCTTTTTCGGTGAAGTTGTAGACGCCCTGG
>JAYSPJ010000161.1:0-7426 GCA_043722155.1 Bradyrhizobium sp. | reverse complement strand
CTCGTAAATAGCGGCGACATCGGCTTCGCGGAAGCCTATCTGAACGGCGAATGGGACACGCCCGATCTGACCCAGTTCCTCTATCTGTTCTGCGTCAATCACGACGTCATCCAGCAGCTGCTCGGCGACAATCCGCTGATGCGCTATGTCCAGATCGCCAGGCACTGGTTCAACCGCAACACCAGGCGGCAGGCGCGCCGCAATATCTATGCGCATTACGACATCGGCAACGCGTTCTATTCGGCGTGGCTTGATCCGAGCATGACCTATTCCTCGGCGTTGTTCGAGGATGGCACCGTCGATTTGACGGCGGCGCAGAACAACAAGTACCGCAGGTTGGCCGAAGCGATCGATCTGCAGCCCGGCCAGAGATTGCTGGAGATCGGCTGCGGCTGGGGCGGCTTTGCCGAGTATGCCGCCAGGACCTATGGCGCCAAAGTGGTCGGGCTCACCATCAGCCGGGAACAGCGCGATTTCGCGCAGGCGCGGATCCAGAACGCCGGCCTCAATGACCATGTCGAGATCCGCCTGCAGGACTATCGCGACGAGCGCGACCGGTATGACCGGATCGCGTCGATCGAGATGATCGAGGCGGTCGGCGAGCAGTTCTGGCCGAAATATTTCTCACAGTTGCGCGACCGCCTGCTGCCCGGCGGCCTCGCCGGCATCCAGGCCATCACGATCCAGGACAGCCTGTTCCAGACCTATCGCCGCGAAGTCGACTTCATCCAGCGCTACGTTTTTCCCGGCGGCATGCTGCCCTCGCCGCAAGTGCTGAAGTCGCTCGGCGAGCGGTTCGGCGTTCCCGTCATTCGCGAACGCATTTTCGGGCAAGATTATGCCAAGACACTCGTGATCTGGCGAAGCAATTTCCGCGCGGCCTGGCCGCACCTGATGCCGTCGGGATTCGACGAGCGATTCCGGCGGCTGTGGGAGTACTACCTCGCCTATTGCGAGGCCGGCTTCCTGTCGGGAAATATCGATGTGCGCCAGGTGGTGTTCGCGAAGTCGGGCTAGCCGCGCCGCGGAATTCGGTCGCGCGGCGTCGGCTTGTGCCTCCCGCGGCGGTCCTTTAGGGTCGTCGGCGGTGAGGAAACAACTGGCAATTTTCAAAGCATGACAATCCACAACGACGTCGTTCAGGCGATCGGCAACACGCCGCTCATCAAGCTGAAGCACGCCTCGGAGGCGACCGGCTGCACCATCCTCGGCAAGGCCGAGTTCATGAATCCCGGCCAGTCGGTCAAGGACCGCGCCGGCAAATGGATGATCCTGGAAGCAGAAAAGCGCGGCGACCTCAAGCCCGGCGGCCTGGTGCTGGAAGGAACTGCGGGAAATACCGGCATCGGTCTCGCGGTGGTGGCGAGCGCGCGCGGTTACCGCACGCTGATCGTGATTCCGGATACGCAAAGCCAGGAAAAAAAGGACATGCTGCGGCTCTGCGGCGCCGAACTGATCGAAGTGCCCGCCCTGCCCTACAGCAATCCGAACAATTACCAGCATGTCGCCAGGCGCCTTGCCGATCAGCTGCGCAAAACCGAACCCAACGGCGTGCTGTTCGGCGATCAGTGGAACAATCTCGACAATCCCAAGGCGCATTACGAATCGACCGGCCCGGAAATCTGGCAGCAGACCGGCGGCAAGGTCGACGGTTTTATCTGCTCGGTCGGGACCGGCGGTACGCTGGCCGGCGTCAGCGCGTTCCTGAAGGAGAAGCGCAAGGACATCGTGATCGGCTGCGCCGATCCGCGCGGGGCTGCGATGTACGAACTGTTCAAGAACGGTGAAGCCAAATCCACGCCGGGCGGATCGATCACCGAAGGCATCGGGCTTGGGCGCGTCACGCCGGTCATCAAGCAAGCCAGGGTCGACGATGCCTGGCTCATTCCCGACGAAGAAGCCGTGCCGATCATTTACGATCTGCTCGAGCACGAAGGCCTCTGCCTCGGCGGCTCCAGCGGCATCAATGTCGCCGGCGCCATCCGCCTCGCCCGCCAGCTCGGGCCGGGCCATACCATCGTGACCATCCTGTGCGATTCCGGAAACCGCTATCAGTCGAAACTGTTCAACCCGGCGTTCATGCGCTCGAAAAACCTGCCGGTGCCGGCCTGGCTGGAGAAGCACAGCCAGATCGAGGTGCCGTTCGAGTGAGCGAATGGCGAATAGCGAGTGGAATCCCCATTCGCATTCGCAAGAATCACCGCAATATCTGGCTGAGGAACAGCTGGGTTCGCGTATGCTGCGGATTGGCGAAGAAGTTCACCGGCGTGTTGGACTCGATGATCTGCCCCGCGTCCATGAAGACGATCCGGTTCGCCACTTCCTTGGCAAAGCCCATTTCGTGGGTCACCACCAGCATGGTCATGCCTTCCTCGGCGAGATCGACCATGGTGTCGAGCACTTCCTTGACCATTTCGGGATCCAGCGCCGAGGTCGGTTCGTCGAACAGCATGACCTTCGGGCTCATGGTCAAGGCGCGCGCGATCGCGACGCGCTGCTGCTGGCCGCCCGACATCTGGCCGGGAAACTTGTTGGCCTGATGCGGGATTTTCACCCGTTCCAGATATTTCATCGCGATGGCTTCGGCGTCCTTCTTCGGGATATTGCGCACCCAGATCGGCGCCAGCGTGCAGTTATCCAGCACCGTCAGATGGGGAAACAGATTGAAGCTCTGGAACACCATGCCGACTTCGCGTCGGACTTCGTCGACGCGTCGCAGATTCGGACCGAGTTCGATGCCGTCGACGACGATGTGGCCTTCCTGGAATTCCTCCAGCGCGTTGATGCAGCGGATCAGGGTCGACTTGCCCGAGCCCGACGGACCGCAGATCACGATGCGCTCGCCTCTGGCGACATCGAGGTTGATGTCGCGCAGCACGTGAAAATCGCCGAACCATTTGTTGAGGCCGTTGATGGTGACAATCGAATTCGCGGTCATGTGATTACTCAGTTGCGGCGGTGTGCATTGAGCTTGTTCTCGACGAACAGCGAATAGCGCGACATTCCGAAGCAGAAGACAAAGTAGACCATGCCGGTGAAGGCGAAGCCGGTGAACAATGTCGTTGGCGTGGACCATACCGGGTCGGCGAAGGCTGCCCGCAACTGTCCCAGCAAATCGAACAGCGCGACGATCGAGACCAGCGAGGTATCCTTGAAGAGTGCGATGAAGCTGTTGACGAGACCGGGGATGACGTGGCGCAAGGCCTGCGGCATCACGATCAGGCCCGTTGTCTTCCAATACGACAGACCAACGGCGCTGGCAGCCTCGACCTGCCCGCGCGGGATCGCCTGCAGGCCCCCCCTGATGACCTCGGCCTGATAGGCCCCGGCGAACAGTGCAATGCCGATCAAGGCGCGCACCAGCCCGTCGATGGTGAAGCCTGCCGGGACGAACAGCGGCAGCATGTAGGTCGCGAAGAACAGCACCGTGATCAGCGGCACCCCGCGCCAGAATTCGATGAATGCGATCGAGAATATCCGGATCAGCGGGATCGTCGAGCGCCGGCCGAGTGCCAGCGCGATGCCAACCGGCATCGACGCAACGATACCGACGACCGACACCACCAGCGTTACCAACAAGCCGCCCCAAAGCCTGGTGTCGACGATAGGCAATCCGCCGCGGTCGAGGCCCATCACCGATATCACGACGCCGATGCCGGCGAAGACCGCCAGGCTGATGATCAGCGCGCGCCATCCGGTACGAACACCGCCGTTCAGGAAGAACAGCAGCAGCGAAACGACGGCGGCGGTGGCGGCAAAATCGGTCCAGACCGGACTGCCCGATGCCTGCACCTGATCGCGCAGCCAGGTCAGCGGCCAGAGCACATAGGAAATGACGGTGCTGAGCAGGACGAGGAATTTGCCGGTCAACCACACCACCGATCCAATCACCGGGACCGTCTGGCTGAAATTCGCGAGCTTCTCGCCGCCGTCGCCGATGCTGTCATTGAACCCCGCCAGCAGCCCGGCCGTCCAGCTCACGCCGAAACCGCGCAGTCCGCCGCCATGCAGCAGGAAAAATGCCACGATGGGAAGCCCGATGAAGAACAGTCCCGCATTAACACCCTTGGCCGGCAGCCGGGGAATCAGTAGCGGCAACAGCAACAGCGCTCCAAGCAAGAAGGTAAGGTCGACCCGCCACCGCTCGGCCTCCGGATAAAAGCCGTAGATGAACTGGCTGAATTTCGCCTTCACGAACGGCCAGCATGCGCCGACCGTGTGGCCCGCATTCTCCGCAAGACACGCGGTGCGGTCCTTTCCGGTCCAGACCGCATCGATGAGCAGGAACTTCACCGTGGGAACGACGGTGAACCACAACAGCAGGATGCTGCCTATGGTGAGCAGGATGTTGGTGGGCGAATTGAACATCCGGGTACGCAAGAACCCCACAAACCCCGTGGTCTTGATCGGCGCGGTGCGTTCAGGAACGAGGTCCTGCCGGACGAATGGTGAAGCCTCGATATCGCTCATGGCCCGAGGCTCCGTCCAAGCCGCCATCCGTAGAAACTCATGATCGCACTGGTCACGAGCGAAATCAGCAGATAGACGCCCATGGTAAGCGCGATGATTTCGATCGCCTGCCCGGTTTGGCTCAACGCCGTGCCTGCAAAGACCGAGACGAGGTCGGGATATCCGATCGCCACTGCCAGCGATGAGTTCTTGGTGAGATTGAGATACTGGTTGGTGAGCGGCGGCAGAATGACACGCATGGCCTGCGGCACGACGATCAACCGCAACGTCGATCCCCGCTGCAGCCCGAGTGATGAGCCTGCTTCCATCTGTCCCTTGTGTACCGACTGGATGCCGGCTCGCACGATCTCGGCGATGAAGGCCGCGGTATAGGTCGACAGCGCCAGGGCCAGAGCCACGAACTCCGGAATGACGCGCGAGCCCCCGGAAAAATTGAACCCCTTGAGTTCGGGGAATTCGAACTTGACCGGTGCGCCAAATAGCAGCGAGCTCAGCAGCGGCAGGCCGATCAGCATGCCCAGCAAATAGGGCCAGGTCCGGATCAACCGGCCATGGTCGAACAGTTGTTTGCGGGCATGGCGCTGCAGCAATAGCGAGCCAACGACCGCAATTGCGATCGCGAAAACGAAGGACTCGAAGCCGGGAGTGCCGATCGGCTTTGGAATCACGAAACCGCGATTGCTGAGAAAAAAACTGCCGAACAACGCGACGCTTTGCCGCGGATTCGGCAGCGCGGCCAGCACCGCGAGATACCAGAACAGGATCTGGAACAAGAGCGGCAGGTTTCGGATCAGTTCGACATAGCCGCCTGAAATCCGCGACAGCAGCCAGTTCGGCGATAGCCGCCCCAACGCAACCAGAAATCCGAACACGGTGGCGAAGAAGATGCCGACAATCGAGACCGCCAGCGTGTTCAGCAAACCGACGAGAAAGACGCGGGTATAGGAGTCGGATCCGGAATACGGGATGAGGCTCTGGCTGACGTCAAAACCGGCGGTATTCTCCATAAAACCAAAGCCGGCGGTGATCCGCTGCGACTGCAGATTGGCCCGGGCATTTGCGACGATTTCGTAGGCAATCCAGGTGAGCGCCGCGACGAACAGGATCTGGACGACGAAACCTCCCCATCCCGCCCGACCACCCAGCGCACGCTGCAGTTTGGCGACAAACTGCGGCGGAGGTTTTCGGGGTTCGATCGCCATCGCCGCGAACTGCCGGCTGGCGGTCAGCGAATCGGCGGCGCGTACTGGATACCGCCCTTGCTCCAGAGCGCGTTGATACCCCGGGCAATGCCGAGCTTGGAGCCGGCGCCGACGTTGCGATCGAAGGTTTCGCCGTAATTGCCGACGGCCTTGACGATCCGCGATACCCAATCCTTGGTGAGGCCGAGTTGCTCACCAAGATTGCCGTCGGTCCCGAATATCCGCTTCATCTCCGGCTTTTCCGATTTCGCCATTTCATCGACGTTCTTCTGGGTAACGCCCAGTTCTTCGGCGGTAATCATCGCGTAAAGCGTCCATTTCACGATATCGAGCCACTGGTCGTCGCCGTGGCGCACCATCGGGCCGAGCGGTTCCTTCGAAATAACTTCCGGAAGCACGACATGATCGGTCGCGTTTGCAAGCTTCAAGCGATCAGCATAGAGCCCAGACACATCGGTGGTGAAGACGTCGCAGCGACCGGACTCATAGGCCTTGACGGCCTCGTCGTTAGTGCCGAACGCGATCACCTCGTACTTCATGTTGTTGCCCTTGAAGTAGTCGGCCAGATTCTGCTCCGTCGTGGTGCCAGTCTGCACGCAGACCGAGGCGCTGTTCAGTTCCAGAGCCGAGTTCACCTTGAGGGACTTCTTCACCATGAAGCCCTGACCGTCGTAATAGGTCACGCCGGTAAAATTGGCGCCCAGCGAAGTGTCACGCGAAAGCGTCCAGGTGGTATTTCGCGAAAGCACATCGATTTCGCCGGACTGCAGGGCCGTAAAGCGATCCTTGGCGGACAACGGCACGAACTTGACCTTCATGGGATCGTTGAAGACAGCGGCGGCGACCGCGCGGCAGACGTCGACGTCGAGCCCGGTCCAGTTGCCCTTGTCGTCGGGCGACGAGAAGCCCGGCAGGCCCTGGCTGACGCCGCACGATAACATGCCCCGGTCCTTGACCGTCTTGAGCGTTTGCGCGGTGGCAGCCTGGGTTGAAAAAGCGGTGGCTAAAGCAAGGGTGAAAACCAGGGATACGCGTTTCATGGCAAGGCCTTTCAAGGGTCGTCCGGAACGTTCGCCTATTCTCGCTGACGCCGATGGGCCGATCCGATAATCCATCCCCGCAAACGGCATGCCTGACAGGCAGTTTAATGCGCCGTCAGGTCAGGCGATGGATCGACGGGTCGCGGCAGGCCCCTCAACGTGCAGCGACTGTATAGCTCACCTGCATCACAGAACGACTGGCGAGCCGGGTCAAGGGGTTGACGGCCGTCTTCTGTGTCCTGTTATTAGCGGACCCTGCCCGAACCCGCCGTCCGGCGGGGCTTTCGAAGGCCGCGGCCGGGCAAAAATCTTTTGGTGGCGGCGGACGCATGAGCTTTTCAGGGGATGGCGGAACAACGAACCCGCCAAAGGCCGAAACCATCCTGGTGACGGCGGGCCGCGACACCAGAGCGCAGAAGGGCTTCGTCAATCCGCCGGTGGTGCACGGTTCCACCGTGCTTTATCCGACCGCGGCGGATCTGCATGCCCATCGCGGCGAATACCAGTATGGCCGGCGGGGAACTCCGACCACCAAGGCGCTGCAGGAAGCA
Organism: Bradyrhizobium sp.; assembly: GCA_043722155.1. Classification (GTDB taxonomy): domain Bacteria; phylum Pseudomonadota; class Alphaproteobacteria; order Rhizobiales; family Xanthobacteraceae; genus Bradyrhizobium. The sequence goes on along the minus strand of JAYSPJ010000161.1, from coordinate 163 downwards.
CTGATGGCGCTCGAGGGCCCGCAATGCGCCGGGGTCGGTATCGCGCCCTCGGGCCTGGCCGCGATCACCACCACCCTGCTCGCGGTACTCAAGGCCGGCGATCATCTGCTGGTCTGCGACAATGCCTACCGTCCCACCCGCAATTTCTGCAACGGCATCCTGG
>JAYSPJ010000160.1:0-11352 GCA_043722155.1 Bradyrhizobium sp. | reverse complement strand
TGCGTCAAATTCATGTCGTCGAGAATGAGGGCGTCGTGGCCGCGGTCGTTGAGATAGAGAAACGCCACCGCTCCCAACAGTTTGTCTTTTCGGCAAAATGTCAGAATGCTCCCGGGATCGAAGCTGTAATATCTCTCAAGGTCCGGTTCCGTAATCTGAACTCCGGGAACCAGCCGGTTCGCCATGTCGGAGAGCGCACCGAGATCGGAGCGCCGCGCCGGCTGCACGACGATCTCCGTGCTCCTCGGCAGCAGATCGAAATCACGTTTTGCGGCCAACGTGGCCCTTTCCATAACCGGGTCGCGCATCTATCGTCGCTCCTGCCTGTGGACTGGCACCATACCGGGCGGAGGTTTGGCGTATGCAGCAACTATTGCACCGGGGTGCTGCAGTGACGCAGCACCGGACTGATGAAGTCCTGGATGCGTCCTGGGATGACCTGAGATCGTTTCTGGCGTGCGCGAGGTACAAGAGCTTTCGCAATGCCGCAGAGGGACTCGGCCTCACCAGCACCACGCTGATGCGCCGGATCGACCGGCTCGAAGAGTCCATCGGCTGCAAGCTGTTCTTGCGCGACCAGAGCGGCCTGACGCTGAGCGCCGAGGGCGCGGCCATGATCGGCGACGTGATGGAAATGGAACGTCACGCCTTCAATATTTTCCGGCGCGCGGCGCAGTCAGACGATACCGCCGGCACGGTTCGCGTCGCCGTCACCGAGGGGCCCGGCAATTTCTGGATCCTTCCGAGATTGATCGATTTCCAGAAAACCTACCGCAAGATCACCGTCGACCTTCGCTGCGCGATGGAGCAAGCCGATGTCGCGCGGCTGGAAGCCGACATCGCCATCCAGCTCGAGCGGCCGACCAATCCCGATCTCATCGTTACCAAACTCGGCCGGCTTCACATCTATGCCTTCGTTTCGGAAGGATACCGCAAACTGCACGGCGTTCCCACCCTTGCCGAAATCAGGAATCACCGGCTGGTCATCCAGCATGCACCGCAGGTCGACGATTCCGCGTATGCCCGGGTGTTGGGACTGACGTCGCTGGAAGGCATTGTCGGGATCAAGACCAATTCGAGCATCGGCGTTCTGTACGCGGTGGAACGCGGCGCAGGAATCGGTTTCCTGCCGACATCGTCGGTGGCGCTGGGAGCGGCCCTGGTTCCCGTCGATCTCGGCGTCCATCATCACGCCGATCTGTGGCTCACCTACCACAAGGAGTTTCGCAACTCCGACCGGCACAAGATCGTCATCGACTGGTTGAAGAAGATCTTCGACCCCAAGACCTATCCTTGTTTCAAGGATGAGTTCATTCATCCGAACGACCTTGTGCCGCTGATGGCGGCGTCACGGGCGAATTTCGGACTTCAGGGATACGTGGCCGCGGGTCCGGCCTGATCAGGTATTCAGGCGCAGGCGCCGCGCGATAGAAATGGCGCCGCTACCATTTGAACTCGACGCCGAGGGTGCCCTGATGCGATTGCATCGCGGCGCGATACTTGGCGTCATAGTTGATATAGAGGCGCGCGGTGTTGCTCAGGCTGAGCGAAGCGGACGCGCCGGCGTCGGCGCCATAGCGGCTTTCGCCAATACCCTGCACCAAGATGCTCTGGGCGCCGAGGCTGACCGTGACCGCGCCGAAATTCTGCGCGACATTGTCGACGAACTTGCCATAGGCCGATACGTCGAAAATCTTCCGATCGAAAATCCAGTAGCGCCCGATTTCCGCGCCGATCAGGACGCGCGCGCGCTCCGCCGTGGCGCCTGATGCCATCACCGGATCGAGGCCGCCGGTCTCCTGCAGCGATGCGGTGGAGGCGCGGACATATTCGAACGCGGCCTTCGGCACGATGCGGCTTTGGTCCACGCTCCAGTAATAGCTGAGTTCGGTCAGGCCGCCGCCGAGGCGGGCGTGGTAGCCGGCAGTTGCCAAGCCGAACCCGGTGTCGCGGCTTGAATTGACCTTTCCGAAGCCGTGAACCAGCGCGACGGCCCAGGTCCACGGTCCCTTGTCGACCGAGGCATTGAACCCGAACTGGGTGAGATCGAGCGTTGCCGACTGCAGCGCCAGGGGAATGTCGATGCCGGTGTGACTTTGATCGATGGAGATACCGACATTGACGCCGGGCGCGACGCGCGCCCCCACCCCCGCGACGCCGCCATAGGTGCGGCGGCGATCGCCGACAAGATCGCCCAACGGACCGGTCGTGGCCGAAAGTCCGTAAATCTCCCCCCAGCTGCGGAACCGCGGCGTGTCCGTGCTCTCGGAAGCGCCGCCACCGGCTGGATTGCTTCGCAACGCCATGCCGAAGCCGGACGTCGCCTGATTGCCAAAGCGCTCGAGAAAGTTGCTGCCGAGGTTCGTCACGGTTGAGCCGGCGGAAAAATGGGAATTGATCACCGTCGGTGTCGGACTGGGGATCGGCGTCGGTGTCGGGGTTGGGGTTGGGCTGGGTGACTGGGCCTGGGCCTGCGACACAGCCGCAACGGCGAGAAGCAAGGCCATCGCCAACACCCGCACCAGCCCGCGGCCGGCCCCCGTTTTATCTACTCGCCAAGACGATGAGCAGCGCATGAAGTCCAATCCAAAAAAAGGAGCGCCAGCGCGAGAAAAACGCCAAATTCCCATCGGCCCAAGCCGATTTGCGCTGAGTTCACCGGGAGCGTCAATCGGTCAGGCTGCTCGGCAGCAACCGATTGCGCGGCGTTGTTGTTCCGCCGCCACAGCCGGCCACGGGCAATCCAGTCTCCGACTCGATTTCCCGAGCCGCGCCAGAGGCTTGCTAACGCAAAGATTTCGTGTTGCAATATCGGTTACAATCGGATTTTGGCCGTTCGACTGTGCGTTTCGCGACTAAGAAATTCAGCAGACTTCCGGAAGCCCGCTTGTGGCGTGGCACGCAAAAAGCGTGGCCGCGTCTTTTTTATGTCTAGACCAGGAGACAGGCGATGCAAAAAGGCACCGTCAAGTGGTTCAACCCGACCAAGGGTTATGGGTTCATCAAGCCGATGGCCGGCGATAAGGACGTGTTCGTCCATATCTCGGCGGTCGAGCGCGCTGGGCTCTCTACCCTCAATGAAAATCAGGTTGTCGAGTACGAGCTGGTGGAAAATCGCGGCAAGAGTTCCGCAGAAAACCTGAAGGTCTCGTAGACTTCGTCACGATCAGCGCAAGCAATCATGATGCACCCCCGGCTCGCGCCGGGGGATTTTATTTGCCGCTCGAAAACCGGTCAGCTTGCGAGCATCCGGCGCTCGCGCGCCTTGATGAGGCCAACCACCGTCTCATTGACGGGCGTTGCCACCCCGAGCGGCTTGCCCAGCCGCGGGATCGCGCCATTGATGGCATCCACCTCGCAGCGGCGGCCGGCATTGTAGTCCAGCAGCATCGACGGCCGCGCGTCGGGAATCTTGCCGCCGAGTTTTCGGATGTGCTCGATCGGGTCGCCGACGTCGAGCCTGACGTGGGAAGCCCTGGCCACCGCGACCGCTTCCTCGGCGCAACCCCTCGCCACGCTCCAGGCGTCGGCATCGCCGAGGATTTCCCCGATCGTCAGCCCGGTGGCACAGGAGGTCCCGGAAAAAGCGACGTTCATGATCAGCTTTTCCCAGACCATCTGCCTGATGTCGTCGAACAGGGCGACCTTGAAGCCGGCCTGTTCCCAAATCTTCGCCGAGGCCTGCAAGAGCTGCTTCGGCAACCCGGCAAATGCGCCGAACCGGATCATCTCCATGCCATTGTGGTGAGCATGGCCCGGCGCCCGTATCGAAGCTCCGAAACCGCCGACCACGCCCACGGCGATGCGATCGGCGCCAAGGATGGGAGCGGCGATTTCCGGCGATCCCAGGCCGTTCTGGATGGTCTGCACGATGGTCTCCGGACCCAGCAGCGGAAGGCAGGACCGCGCCGCCGCCTCCACGTCGAATGCCTTGGTGGCGATGATGACGAGATCGCACGGCCCGATGCCGTCCGTCGTCGTCGAAGCATGAATCGGCACCGTGCGGTCGCCGCTGGCGCCCTCACAGCGCAGGCCTTTGGACGCCATCGCCTCGGCGTGATCGGGCCACAGCGTGACGGCGTGAACCTCGTGGCCGGCATCCACCATCAGCGCGGCATAGACCGATCCCATGGCGCCACAGCCGACAATCGCAATCTTGGCCATCTTGCTCTCCCTGCAGGCCGCCGGCCCAAATTCTAGGTTGCGGCGGGCGAGATCAACACACCGCCGGCGCCGCCGCTGCTTTCGGTCTTGCAGAGATCGCCTTCGAGACGCACGGCGCCGCCGGCGAGCAGCCGCAGCGCATCGGGATAGATGCGGTGTTCGATCCCGAGTATCCGCGCCGCCAGCGTCTCCGGCGTGTCGTCATCGGCAACCGCAACCGCGCCCTGCATCAGGATCGGACCGGCATCGGTTTCCGGAATGACAAAATGCACGGTCGCGCCGGAAATCTTCACGCCGGCGCGCAGGGCCTGGCCTTGCGGATCGAGGCCCGGAAACGACGGCAGCAGCGAGGGATGAATATTGAGCATCCGGCCATACCAGCGCTGCACGAACTCGGCCGTGAACAGCCGCATGAAGCCGCCGAGGCAGATCAGCTCGACCCGGTGCTGGTCCAGCGCCGTCTGCAGCACCGCCTCGAACGCTGCGCGGTCCTTGCCGAACGGCTTGCTTTCGATCGTGACCGTCGGAATGCCGGTTGCTTTGGCCCGTTCCAGCCCGCCGGCATCGGCGCGGTTGGAAATCACGACCACGATCTCGGCCGGAAAATCCTCAGGCCCTGCGGCCTCGATCAGGGCAGCCATATTCGATCCGCGCCCGGAAATCAGGATGGCGACGCGGCGCTTCATGGTCTCACCATGTCAGATCGAGATGACCGTTATAGACCACGCGATGTTCGCCCTCGGCCGGGATCACCTCGCCGAGCAGCGCCACGCTCTCGCCGCCTTCGGTCAGAACGGCGGTGACCTCCTCGATGGCGTCCGGCTTGACGATGGCAATCATGCCAATGCCGCAGTTGAAAGTGCGCAGCAGCTCGAGTTCGGCAATGCCGCCCTGCTGCGCCAGCCACTTGAACACCGGCAGCACCGGCAGACGCGCCAGATCGATGCCGACGCCGAGATGTTTCGGCAGCACGCGGGGAATGTTGTCGGTGAAGCCGCCGCCGGTGATGTGGGCGAGGCCCTTGACCGCGCCGGTTTCGCGGATCGCGCGCAGACACGATCGGACATAGAGCCGGGTCGGCGTCAGCAGCGCGCCGCCCAGCGTCATGACCGGCGAAAACGGCGCCTGCGCCTCGAAGCCGAGGCCCGACAGCTCGACGATCTTGCGGACCAGGGAAAACCCGTTGGAATGCACCCCGGACGAGGCGAGCCCAATCACCGCGTCGCCTGCCGCAATATCGCCTTTCGGCAACAGCGTGCCGCGTTCGGCGGCACCGACCGCGAAACCAGCGAGATCGTAATCGCCGTCCTTGTAGAGCCCGGGCATTTCCGCGGTCTCGCCGCCGATCAGGGCGCAGCCGGATTCCCGGCAAGCTTCGGCGATGCCGGCCACGATGGCGGCGGTGGCCTCGGGATCGAGCTTGCCACAGGCGAAATAGTCCAGAAAGAACAACGGTTCGGCGCCCTGGACCACGAGGTCGTTGACCGACATCGCCACCAGATCGATACCGATGCCGGCATGCAGGCCGGTCTCGATGGCGATCTTGACCTTGGTGCCGACGCCGTCGGTGGCGGCAACCAGCACCGGATCCTTGAAGCCCGCGGCCTTGAGATCGAACAACCCGCCGAACCCGCCGATTTCAGCATCGGCCCCTGCTCTGGCGGTGGCGCGCACCATCGGCTTGATGAGATCGACCAGGCGATTGCCCGCATCGATATCGACGCCCGAATCCGCGTAAGTGAGCCCGTTTTTGCGGTCGATCATGCCCTAATCCAGATGAAGGCGGCTGGTTACGTCGGATTCCGCCGGTGTGCAATGGCTCGCAAGCGGCGTCAGCATGTACTATGTAGACAGGAACCGGTCTGGGCTGCCAAGGGCTGGGTCACTTGCGAAATCAGGCCGGTAGCCGGGAAGCGCCGAGTTGAGTATTCCGAACATCATCACGCTGGGCCGCATCCTGCTGGTGCCGGTCATCGTCTGGGCGATTGCGTCCAACCAGATGGCGATCGCCTTTGCCATCTTTATCATCGCCGGCGTCAGCGACGCCGTCGATGGCTTCCTGGCCAAGCGCTTCAATATGGCGAGCGAGCTGGGCGCCCTGCTCGACCCGCTGGCCGACAAGGCGCTGCTGGTCTCGATCTATATGGCACTCGGCATCTGGGGCGCGGTGCCGCGCTGGATTGTGATCCTCGTGGTCTCGCGAGATATCATGATCGTCGCCGCCGTGATTGTGTCATGGTTGTTCGGCAAGCCGATCCCGATGAAGCCGTTGATGGTGTCGAAGCTCAATACGGTGGCGCAGGTGGCATTCGCGGCACTGGTGTTGGCAGCGCTCGGCTTCGGCTTCAATTCGACACCCTACGATCTGATCCTGATGGGTTTCGTCACGGTCTTTACGCTGGTTTCCATATCGTTCTATCTCGTGGGGTGGGTGCGGCACATGAGCACGATCGAAATCGGACAAAGACCCTGGCTTTGACACGGTTTCTTCACGCGAACCTGCGTCCGCTTCGCCTGAAGACGCTATAGGTAAACGCCGGCCGGTGCCGGCATGGAGACTTTGCGTGGTCGCCCGCGTTCAACCCCGCCAGCTTGCATTCGCGCTGCCGCACGCAGAAAGCCTGACCCGCGACAATTTTCTCGAAGGTCCGGCCAATGCCGCAGGCCTAGCGCTGATCGACAGCTGGCCCGAATGGCCCAACCGCGTGATGCTGCTGGTGGGCCCGGAAGGCTGCGGCAAGAGCCACCTCGCCGCGATCTGGGCCGAGCAGGCCGGCGCACGCTCGATATCGGCGCATGCGCTGACCGCGGTCGCCGTGCCGGGCGCGTTGGCGACGGGGGCGCTGGTGGTCGAAGATCTCAGATCATCGGATGTCGACGAACGGGCTTTGTTCCACCTCATGAATCTCGCCCGCGAGGACGAGGCGTTCGTCCTGATGACCGCGCGCGAGCCGCCATCGGCGTTTGAGGTCGAATTGCGCGATCTGCGCTCGCGGCTGCGCGCCGTGCCGGCGGTGACGCTGTTGCCGCCCGACGATCAGCTGTTTCGCGCCTTGATCGTTAAATCCTGCGCGGACCGGCAGCTCGCGATCGACGAGACCGTGGTGAGCTATCTCACCACCCGGATCGAGCGGTCCTATGCGGCCGTGCGTCAGACCGTCGAACTGCTGGACAGCGAAGCGCTGCGGCTGGGCCGCCCGGTGACCCGGGCGCTGGCGGCGGAATTGCTGCGCAACGCCTGATCCTGAGACCTTGCGCCATCTTGACGGTGCCGCGGCTGGGAACATCAATGTCATTGAAACGTCATCGCGATAACACATGCTTTGCAGCGCATTTGCCAGGCATGGCGCAAGCATCGCGCAGGATTGGACCCAGCCTTGATGGAATCCGCACAAGCCATTGTAACTAAAGAGAAAGAGGAGGAAGCTGACGCTGGTCTGACAGTGGCTTCCAGCCCCGAACGCTTCATCAATCGCGAGCTTTCCTGGCTGAACTTCAATCGCCGGGTGCTGGAAGAATCGGTCAATCCCGGTCACCCCGCGCTTGAACGGGTGCGATTCCTGTCAATTTCGGCCAATAACCTTGATGAGTTCTTCATGGTCCGCGTCGCCGGCATCAAGGCCCAGGTGCGCGAGGGCATTGCCGAGCGCAGTCCTGACGGTCTCACCCCCGCCGAGCAGCTCGTCCTGATCAACGAAACGGTTTCCAAACTCGCCGGCGACCAGCAGGCGATCTGGCGCGACCTGCGCGGCATCCTGGCCGAGGTCGGCATCGTTCTGGTCGATGGCCGCGACGTCACCAAGTCCGAGCGAACCTGGATCGAGGACCATTTTCTCCACAATATTTTCCCGCTGCTGACGCCGCTCGCGATCGATCCGGCGCATCCCTTCCCGTTCATCCCGAGTCTCGGATTTACCGTTGCGCTGCAGCTGGCGCGGGTCTCCGACGGCAGGCCGATGAATGCGCTCATCCGCATGCCCGGCAAGATCGATCGCTTTATCCGTCTGCCCGCCGGCAAGGATGGCGCGGTGCGCCTGATCACGCTGGAACAAGCCACCGGCCTGTTCATCGGCCGGCTGTTTCCCGGCTACACCGTCAAGGGCCAGGGCGCCTTCCGCATCATCCGGGATTCCGAACTCGAAATCGAGGAAGAGGCGGAAGATCTGGTCCGCCTGTTTGAAACCGCGCTGAAACGGCGGCGGCGGGGATCGGTGATCCGGCTCGAGATCGAAGCCAAGATGCCGGAAGAGCTGCGCGCCTTCGTGCAGCGCGCGCTTTCCACCTCCGACGACGAGGTATTATTGGTCGACGGCGTGCTGGCGATGAACGAGCTGTCGCAACTGACGAGGCTCGACCGGCCCGATCTCGAATTCGCGCCCTATGTCCCGCGCCATCCCGAACGCGTGCGCGATCACGGCGGCGATATTTTCGCGGCGATCCGGCAGAAGGATCTGATCGTTCATCACCCTTACGAATCCTTCGATGTCGTCGTGCAGTTCCTGCAACAGGCGGCCCGCGATCCCGATGTCGTCGCGATCAAGCAGACGCTCTATCGCACCTCGAACAATTCGCCGATCGTGCGAGCGCTGGTGGAGGCCGCGGAGGCCGGCAAGACGGTGACCGCACTGGTGGAACTCAAGGCGCGGTTCGACGAGGAAGCCAACATCCGCTGGGCGCGCGATCTCGAGCGCGCCGGCGTGCAGGTAGTGTACGGATTCATCGAACTGAAGACCCACGCCAAGCTGTCGCTGGTCGTGCGTCGCGAGGGCGGCAGCCTCACCACCTATGTCCACACCGGTACCGGCAACTATCATCCGGTCACCGCGCGCATCTATACGGACCTCTCCTACTTCACGTCAGATCCGATCATCGGGCGCGACGCCGCCCGGGTGTTCAACTACATCACCGGCTATGCGGAGCCGATCGATATCGAAAAGATGGCGGTATCGCCGCTGACCCTGCGCGAGCGGATGCTCGAACATATTCGCGGCGAGACCAACTTCGCCCGTAGCGGCAAGCCGGCGGGAATTTGGCTCAAGATGAACTCGCTGGTCGATCCCGACATCATCGACGCGCTTTATGAAGCGTCGCAGGCCGGCGTGCCGATCGAACTGGTCGTGCGCGGCATTTGCTGCCTGCGGCCCGGCGTACCCGGACTTTCGGAGAATATCCGCGTCAAGTCGATCATCGGCCGCTTCCTCGAACATGGCCGAATCTACTGCTTCGGGATGGGACAGGGCCTGCCCAGCGCAAAAGCTGCTGTGTATATCTCCTCCGCCGACATGATGCCGCGCAACCTCGACCGGCGTGTCGAGATCCTCTGTCCGCTGCAAAATCCCACGGTGCATCAGCAGGTTCTCGAACAAATCATGGTCGCGAATCTGAAGGATACCGAGCAGAGCTGGCAGTTGTTGCCGGATGGATCGTCAACGCGTATGAAGGCCGCGAAGGGCGAGGAGCCCTTCAATCTGCACAATTACTTCATGACGAATCCGAGTCTGTCAGGCCGTGGAAAGTCTCTCAAGGAATCTTCGCCGCGCCGCCTCACGCGCCGTTCCGAGCGTCATCAGTCGCCATAAGGGGACGACGCGGTGAAGCGGCCGCGCAAACGTGCATCCAGCGTCGCGGTCATCGACATCGGGTCGAATTCGGTGCGCCTCGTCGTCTATGAAAAGATGGCGCGCAGCCTGATCACCATCTTCAACGAGAAGGCGCTGTGCGGCCTCGGCCGCGAGGTCCAGACCACCGGGCTGCTGGCGCCGGATGCCGTCGCCAAGGCGCTGACCTCGCTGCGGCGGTTTCGCGCGCTGTGCCGGGTGATGAAGGTCGGCCGGGTCCATGCGATCGCCACCGCCGCATGCCGCGACGCCAGCAACGGCCCGAACTTCATCGCCAAAGCCGAGCGCATCTGCAGCTGTCCGATCGAGATCCTGTCGGGTCCGCGCGAGGCGCATTTATCAGCGCTGGGCGTGGTTTCCGGCATCCACAACCCGGATGGCATTGTCGGCGATCTCGGCGGAGGCTCGCTGGAACTGATCGACGTGCATGGCAACCGCGTTCGTCGCGGGGTGACGCTCCCGCTCGGAAGTCTGGCGCTGCAGGACGTGTCGCAGAAATCGCTGAAGCGCGCCGAGCGCATCGTCAAATCGGATCTTGCCAGCGTAGCAGAGCTCAAGGCCGGCCGCGGCCGCACCTTTTACGCGGTCGGAGGAACGTGGCGAGCGCTGGCCCGCATCCACATCATCCAGAGCAGTTATCCGCTGCGGGTGATGCACGGCTATTCGATCCCGGCGGCGGACGCGCTCGATTTCGCGCAGCGGCTGCGCCGCCTGGCGGCAGCCGACATGCTGGCCGATATCGAAGCTATCGCCGACGCTCGCCGGCCGCTGCTGACCTATGCGGCCCTCGTTCTCGAATACATCATTCGCGTCGCCAAACCAAAGACCATCGTGTTCTCCACCTTCGGCGTGCGCGAAGGCCTGCTTTACGCCATGCTGCCGCAGGCCGAGCGCTCCAGGGATGGATTGATCTGCGCCGCGCAGACGCTGAACGAACTGCTGTCGCGATCCACCCGGCACGCTGAGGAACTGATCGGATGGACCGATCGGCTGTTCAGGGTCGTCAGGCTCAAGGAAACCGAAGAGGATCGCCGCCTGCGTCATGCCGCCTGCCTGCTGTCGGACATCGGGTGGCGGGTGCATCCCGACTATCGCGGCGAGCAGACGCTCAATCTCATTACCAACGGCAATTTTGGCTCGATCAGCCATCAGGGCCGGGCCTTCGTCGCGCTGTCGGTGTTTTATCGCTACGCCGGCCTGAGCGAACAAAATGAACCACCCGCGATCATTCAGCAACTGGTGCCTCCAGCGATGGTCGAGCGCGCACGGCTGCTCGGCGCCGCCTTTCGCGTCGCCCATCTGATATCGGCGGCGCGGCCCGGCGTCTTGCCGCTGACCCACTTTCGAAGTCAGGACCGCAAGCTGATGCTGGTATTCGAGCACAGGATGGTCGATCTCGTCGCCGATCGCGTCGGCAGCCGGTTCAAGCAGCTGGCGCGGCTGGTCGGCCGCGCCGGATCGATCGTGCGGCGTTAGGGCACCCGCCGCAATAACCGCTACGGTTTTCTGTGGGTACGGGGCTTGATCGTATAGTTCCACTCAGGATGGAATGCATCGCCCTCGATGTCGA
>JAYSPJ010000159.1:0-7835 GCA_043722155.1 Bradyrhizobium sp. | reverse complement strand
ATGACGGATTCGGCCTCGCTTTGCGCAAACGGCGGCAGCCGGTCTTGCAGGCTTTCCAGATCGCGCGCCATGCTGGCGCCGACCACGTCGGGCCGGGTGGCGAGAAACTGCCCGAGCTTGAGATAGGCCGGCCCGAGCCGGGTCAGCGCGCGCGACAGCCGCGGGCCGGATTTGGCGCCGGGACGCTCGATCAGCCGGGCGAGGCGCAGCGCCAGTTGCCCGGGCGGCGGCACCAGCGAGGGATCGACCACGCTGAACACGCCTTCGCGCGCGAACACGAAACCGGCGCGGGCAAGCCGCGCGATGTGGGTAATCGCGGAAATCACAAACGCCAGCCCGAATGCAACGCCACGATGCCGCCCGAAAAACTCTGCCAGCTGGCGCGGGAAAAGCCGGCTGAGCGCATCATCTCGGCGAACGCATTCGGCTTGGGAAACTTGCGGATCGATTCGACGAGGTATTGATAGGATTCGGCGTCGCCGGTCACGGCGCGTCCGAGCGGCGGAATCACCTTGAACGAAAACAGGTCGTAGATGCGGTCGAGCCCGGGCATGTCGACGGTGGAGAACTCGAGGCACAGGAATCGCCCGCCCGGCTTCAGGACGCGATAGGCTTCGCTCAGCGCGAGATCGATCCGCGGTACGTTGCGGATGCCGAACGCGATGGTGTAGGCGTCGAAGCTGCCGGTAGGGAAAGCCAGCGCCTCGGCGTTGCCCTCGACAAACGACACCCGGTCGTCGAGATGCCGCTTTGCGGCGCGGGTGCGGCCGACCTCGAGCATATCGGAATTGATGTCGCAGACGGTGGCCCGAAAGCCCGGGCCTGCCACCTCGGCGGCGCGAAATGCGATGTCGCCGGTGCCGCCGGCGACGTCGAGCAGCGCAAACGGCGTATCCGCGCGCGGCGGATTGAGCGCGCTGATCATCAGGTTCTTCCAGACCCGGTGCAGGCCCGCCGACATCAGATCGTTCATCAGGTCGTAGCGTTGCGCCACGCTGTGGAACACCTCGTTCACCAGCGTCTGCTTGTCGCCCAGGGGCACGTCCCTGAAGCCAAAATGCGTGGTCTGGTCCGGCCGGTCCATCAACTCTTCTCCATCGCCGGACCATAGCGCGCCCGCCGCAATGGCGCTATCACGTCACGTCCTCAAGGTGAACGCCCCCGATGCCCGAATTGCCCGAAGTCGAGACCGTCCGCCGCGGCCTGCAGCCGGTCATGGAGGGCTCGAAAATCGTCAAGGCGGAGGCCCGGCGCAAGGATCTGCGGTTTCCGTTCCAGAAGGATTTTGTCGCAAGGCTTGAAGGCCAGACCGTGACCGGCCTCGGCCGCCGCGCCAAATATCTGATGGCCGATCTGGGCTCGGGCGACGTGCTGCTGATGCATCTGGGCATGTCGGGCTCGTTCCGCGTCATCGAGAACGAGGAAACCAAAGCGCCGGGCCAATTCCACCATCCCCGGGCTGAGGATCGCGCGCATGATCACGTGGTGTTTCACATGTCGTCGGGCGCGGCGGTGGTTTTCAACGATCCGCGCCGCTTCGGTTACATGAAGATCATCGCGCGCCACGCGCTGGAGCAGGAGCCGCTGCTGAAAGGCCTCGGCCCCGAACCGCTCGGCAATGAATTCGACGCCAGGATGCTGGCGCGCGCCTGTGCCGGCAAGAAGACCAGCCTGAAGGCGGCGCTGCTCGATCAGCGCGTGGTCGCAGGCCTCGGCAACATCTACGTCTGCGAGGCGCTGTATCGTTCGCAGCTGTCGCCGCGAAGGTTGGCCGCGACGCTGAGCACCAAAAAGGGCGAGGCCACCGGTCACGCCGAACGCCTGGTGAGCGCCATTCATGGCGTGTTGAATCAAGCCATCAAGGCCGGCGGCTCGTCGCTGCGCGATCATCGCCAGACCTCCGGCGAACTCGGCTATTTCCAGCATTCATTTCAGGTTTACGATCGCGAAGGCGAAAAATGCCAGACCGCCAAATGCGGCGGCATCGTCAGGCGGTTCACCCAGAACGGGCGTTCGACCTTCTGGTGCGCGAAGTGCCAGAAATGAGCGAAGCGAAGCAATCCAGTGGGGCTGGCAGGCTGGATTGCTTCGTCGCCTTGCTCCTCGCGATGAACTGCGCGGAGCCGAATGTTGGCTGAGAACCTGGGCCGATGAAGGCTCAGGAAGTCAGCGCTACGCTTTCAACAGGTGCCGACGGGAACATCGTGGGAACGATGTCGGGCGAGGCCGGGAGGGTGCTGATCATGCTGATCATCAGCGGCTCGTCAGCGGCCACCCCGGCGTTCAATCGGGTCTCGACCCACTGCCAAAGGCCGCGAATTTCGTCGGCCGATTTGCCTGCCGGCGCGTATTCGATGACCGCCAATCCCAGCCCCAGCGCATCCTGATGGTCGTTGCGCATGACAATATAGGGCTGTGCGACAACGCCGGAGAGATCGTCCGACAACTCATCGCCGAGGACGATCGCGGCGTTGCCGACGCGCTGGCCGCGGATCGGCGTCTGGTTGAGAACGAAAGCGAACGGCGTGTTCCAGGCGCGGACGATGCTCAGCGTCGATGCGGTTGCCTCGACATCGGCAACGCTCGGGCGCGACGGGATCAGGCACAAATCGGCGTAGCGAATAGCCGCCGTGGTCGCGGCGCTGACGCCGCCGGCGGTGTCGATGATGGTCAGGGTCACGCCGCTGCGGTCCAGCGACAGCAGCTTCTGTTCGATGTCGCCGGCGCTGTAGACGGGCTCCACCACCGGCTCGGCATAGGGGCGACGCCCCTGCCAGTTCGAAAGCGTGCCTTGCGAATCGGTCTCGATCAGGCGGACGGCGTGTCCGGCCTGGATGGCTGCCAGCGCGAGGCCGATGGCGAGCGTGCTCTTGCCGCTGCCGCCCTTTTGGGTGGCCAGAACGATCGTATACATTGTAATTCCTTTGAATTCTTTTCAGGGGATTTGCGGTACGCTCTACTGGTGCATCACATTCTGCGATGCCGAGCATTCTCGCTCAGGACATGCCCGCCCGACCCAGAAATTGTCATGGATCGCGGCCGTCCGAATCACCAAACCCTGCGACGATGCCGTTTTATGAGGTATTTGGCTATTCCGGAACAATACTGGCCGGGAAGCCGGCAAGGCGGCATTATCCCCGCCAATGCTCCAACCTCTCCAACAGCCCTAGAGGATGACAAAAGCCATGACCGGAAGCTGGCGCGATCGTACCGACACCGTTTTCGATTGCCAGAAGCAACCGGCATCGGGCAGCCGCGGCATGGTGGTCAGCAATCATCCGCTGGCCTCGGCCGCGGGCGCCGAGATGCTTGCCGCCGGCGGTAACGCGATCGATGCCGCGATCGCCACCCTGTTCACGCTGACCGTGGTCGAGCCGATGATGGTCGGCATCATCGGCGGCGGCATGGCCCATATCCGGCTCAGTGACGGCAGCCACCGCTTCATCGACGGCCAGAGCACCGTGCCGCTGGCTGTCCGGCCCGACACCTATCGCTCGAAGCCGGGCTCGGCGCATGATGTGTTCGATACCGTCGGCGACGAAACCCTGAACGGCCCGAAGGCAGTCGCCGTGCCCGGCTCGCTCAAGGCCTGGTGTGAAACGTTGCGGCGGTTCGGCACCATGTCACTCGCCGACGTCATGCAGCCCGCGATCAAGCACGCCTCGCGCGGCTATGCTGCAACGCCCTATCTGCATGAATGCATTGTCGACGGCGCGGCCGAGATGCTGAAGGACGAGTCGATCTCGGCGATCTACTTGCCGAACGGAACGCCGCTGCAGGCCGGCGACCGCGTCGTGCAATCGGAATATGCCGAGACGCTCACCACCATCTCGCGCCACGGCGACGCGGCGCTGTACAGCGGTCCCCTCGGCGACGTCCTCGTGGATTACATGAAAGCCCATGGCGGCTTCATCACGCGCCAGGACCTGACGTCCTACAAAACCGTTGAGCGCGCGCCGATCCGGGCCGATTATCGCGGCTGGCAGATCCTCGGGCCGCCGCCGCCCGCGGCCTCCGGCGTGCACATCGCGCAGATGCTGAATATTCTGGAAGGCTACGACATGGCGGCGCTCGGCTTCGGCACCGCCGCGACCGTCCATTATCTCGCCGAGGTGTTGAAGATCGCCTTTGCCGACCGCGCCGCCGCCAGCGGCGATCCCGATTTTGTCGGCGTGCCGGTGGAGCGGCTGACCTCGAAGGATTATGCCAAAGAGCGCCGCCGCGCGATCGACGCAAGCCGTGCGCAGAAATGGAGCGCCGGGGTGGCGCAGCTCGAGGGCGCGCATACCACGCACATGACCGCGGCGGACGCGATGGGCAACGTGGTCGCGACCACGCAGACCATCAACAATCTGTTCGGCGCCAAAATCCTGATTCCCGGCCTCGGCACGGTGCCGAACAACTACATGAACCTGTACGATCCCCGGCCGGGCCACGCGCTGTCGCTGGCGCCGGGCAAGCGCGTCACCACCTCGATGTCGCCGATGATGGCGCTGCGCGACGGCAAGCTGGTCTATGCGCTGGGCCTGCCCGGCGGCAAGAAGATCTTCCCAAGCGCCATGCAGGCGCTGGTCAATCTGATCGATCACGGCATGAGCCTGCAGGAGGCGGTCGAGGCGCCGCGGGTCTGGACCGAGGGCAATGCGCTCGAGGTCGAGGCCGGCGTTCCCGATCGCGTTCGCGCCGAGCTCGCCGCGATGGGTCATGACGTGCTGGCGGTGCCGACCGTGGCCGGCGGCATGAATGCGATCCAGTTTCACGACGACGGCTCGATGACGGGCGCGGCTTGCTGGCGCGCCGACGGCACGCCGGTCGGGCTTGCCGGAGGGCTGGCGCGCGCCGGGATACGGTTCGGGCTGGCGTGAGCAGGGTCGCGTGGGACGGCCGTCGAAAGTCTACTTCCTGACGCAGATCACGCGCACCACGGACGCCTTCGCGTCCGCCGATCCGCCTGCCGCATGGACGCCATTGGCCCTGAGAAAGCCGCGCACGGTATCGGCTGGCACCAGCGCCGCCTGCGCCGCGGCTGCGCCGTTGGCCGGTCCGGCCACCAGCACCGGCTTCAACAGCGCGACGCCGGCGAATTTGCCTTCCGTATCGAACGCCGCGGCACCGGAAAAGCCCAGCGCCGGTGCTGGCGCCAGCTCGCTGCCGCCGCCGGCTTGCGTGACCGATGCCTTGACGCTGCTGACGGCCGCGCCGCCACCCTGGTTTTGCGGATCGGCGATCCCGGTCAGTTCGACGCCGGATTTCGCGGCGCCATTGGCGAGGTTCAGCGGCGTCAATCCGCGCGCGCCGTAGATGCGCAGCAGCGTGAGATCGTGATCCTTATCCTCGGCGACGCGATCGGCGTTGCCATGGCCCGCGATCGCGATCGTGAGACAGCTGTCGGTGACCTGACGGTCGGCGATGATGGCGCCATCGCCGCTGACGACGATACCGGTGCCGTATTCGACGGTCTTGCGCGGCGGCGGGCCGGCGACCTGCGCGCCCGCCGGGAACGGGTTGAACGCGCTCGACATCGCGATCACGACCGGCTCGACGGTGTTTTCGGTGGCCTGGTCGTACAGGATGGTGAGAATGCGGACTTCATCGCCTTTGAACGTCCCGCGCACATAGAATTTCTTCAGGCCCTGCAGGCCCGACAGCACGAAGAAATCCGGCTTGACCACGGTGTAGTCCGCCTTGCGACCGGCGGGCTCCTTTTTTTCCTGCTCGGCGAGTTTGGCGGTGGTCGGGTTGGCTTGCTTGCGCCGGACAAGCTGAATCTGGACGGTGCCGGTCGGCGAGGTCCATCTGGCCCCAGTGGCGTCGGAGGATTGCTGCGGCACCAGTTTCGTGGGCACGCCGAGCCGTGCCCCGGTGCCGGCATCGGTGACGATCTTCCAGCCGACATTTTCCTGCCGCCGTTTCGCGGTCTCGGCGAGGATGCCGCGTTCCTGCGGATTGAGCACGCCGGTCTGCTTGCCGCCGCGGGCCTTTTGAAACTCCTTGATGGCGGCGACCATGCGCTCGCTGACTTCGCCCGTGATCGCGCCATTGTACTGGCCGACCCAGGCGAGGTCGGACTGGATCGCCAGACGCTCGGCCTGCGCCATCGCATTGGCGGTATCGGCCGGGGTCTGCAGCGCGGGGCGGACCGGCACGGTCGTTACCGGCTTCGGCTTGGCGCCCGCCGTGGCGGGCGGCGTCATCTGGGCCTGGGCGGAAGCCCCCATCGCCACGAACATCAATGTTGCCGTCAGCAACGATCTCATGACAGGTCCCGTCCGTTGAAGTACGCGTAATTAAGCACATCTGCTTGGTCGGCAACAGCGATGCGATGGTTCAGGAAAATATTGGCCCAACCGCGCGCCGCAGCGCCGTGGTAGGAACGACGCAGGAAAAACAGGATCCAGCCAGACCATGCTGAGCGCCGAGGAACTCGAACGATACGCCCGCCACATCGTGCTGCGCGAGGTCGGCGGCCCCGGCCAGGCCGCCTTGAAGGAAGCCGCGGTGCTGGTGGTCGGCGCCGGCGGTCTCGGCGCGCCCGCGCTGATGTATCTCGCCGCGGCCGGCGTCGGCACGCTCGGCGCGGTCGACGACGACATGGTCTCGTTGTCCAATCTGCAGCGTCAGATCATTCATTCCACGCCGGACATCGGCCGGCAGAAGGTCGACAGCGCCGCCGGGCAAATCTACGCGCTCAATCCCCACGTCCGTTTTGCCGCGCACGCCTCGCGGCTGACGGCCGACAACGCGATGGAGCTGATCGGCAGTTACGATCTGGTGCTCGACGGTTCCGACAATTTCGAAACCCGCTATCTGGTGTCGGATGCGTGCTTCCTCGCCGGCAAGCCGCTGATCACGGCGGCGCTCGGCATGTTCGACGGTTCGCTGACCACGATCCGCGCGCATGAGACCAACGCCGAAGGTGAGCTCAATCCGACCTATCGATGTCTGTTTCCCGAACCGCCGCCGCCGGGCACCGTGCCGGCCTGCGCCGCCGCCGGCGTGTTGGGCGCGCTCGCGGGTGTGCTGGGATCGATGATGGCGCTGGAGGCGATCCGCGAGATCGTCGGCTTCGGCGAGGGACTGGTCGGCCGCCTGCTGATGGTCGACGCGCGCGCGATGCGGTTCGAAACCCTGCGCTATAAGCGCGATCCCGCCAACCCGCTGAACGGCGATGCGCCGACGATTGTGGATCTGAGCGGATATCTGAACGAGATCTAACGGCCCTCTCCCGCAGTGGCCTGGCGCTGCGGGGCGGCCCATGATGGGTCGGGCTTCCGGCTGACTTCGAGGGTATTTTCGCGAACCGTCAAATCCGGTGCGCTGCGGCGCTCATCGCTTTTGTCGGCTTTGTCGGGGAATGGCGAAAGCAGGAGCGATGAAGGCGCAAGGAGGCGTAGCCTTCACAGCATGCTCGGCAGCACGCGATCCGGCGGCTTGTGATTGTCGAGGAAGGTGCGGATGTTGATGATCACCTTCTCGCCCATCTCGACGCGGCCTTCGATGGTGGCCGAACCCATATGCGGCAGCAGGGCGACCTTGCCGGCCTTGGCGAGCCGTACCAGTTTCGGGCTGACCGCGGGCTCGTTCTCGAACACGTCGAGGCCGGCGCCGGCGATCTCGCCGGCTTCGATCAGCCTGATCAGCGTGTCCTCGTCGATCACCTCGCCGCGCGCGGTGTTGACGATATAGGCGTCCCTGCGGATCAGTTTCAGCCGCCGCGCCGACAGCAAATGGAACGTCGCCGGGGTGTGCGGGCAGTTGACCGAGATGATGTCCATCCGCGCCAGCATCTGGTCGAGGCTGTCCCAATAGGTCGCGCCGAGTTCCTCGGCGATGAT
>JAYSPJ010000158.1:0-9690 GCA_043722155.1 Bradyrhizobium sp. | reverse complement strand
CGACATCGAGGGCGATGCATTCCATCCTGAGTGGAACTATACGATCAAGCCCCGTACCCACAGAAAACCGTAGCGGTTATTGCGGCGGGTGCCCTTAGCTCGAATCCTGGGCGTGGGTGCTGGCGCGAACGACCGGATCGCGCGTTGCTCGACAGGATTTGCGGCGTGATCACGGGCCAATCTTGCTGATCGGGGCAAGCGGATATGCTGCCGGGCGAGAGCCGGCCGAAATGGCGCGCTTCGGTGCGGTGCTGGATCGGCGATGACGGCATCATGAGGTGTCGATCCTGATCGCGGCCGGTTCGTGCGTGGGTCGGTGCTTTGGCTCGCTGCCGCGCGCGAAGGTCTCGATGATGAACATGCGTCCGCTGCAGCAGGGGCACGGTCGTGGCAGTATGCGGGGTTCGTCGGCCGCTGGGGCCTCTGAGGTATCTTGCTGTTCGGAGCGGACCGGCACGGCGAGCAGCTGGCGCGCCCGCGCGATGTTGACGGCGCGGCTGCCACTGGCCAGCAGTCCGTAGTGGCGGATGCGGTGGAAGCCCCCGGGCAGCACGTGCATCAGAAACCTGCGGATGAACTCGTGGGTCCACAGCGTCATGGTCTGATAGCGGCCATGCCCCTCGATTCGGTAATCCTTCCACCGGAAGGTGACACCGGCGCGGTCGGCCGCGATCAGGCGGCGATTGGAGATGGCGACCCGGTGGGTGTAGCGCGACAGATAGGCGAGCACGGCCCTGGGGCCGCCGAACGGCCGCTTGGCATAGACCACCCAATCGATCTTGCGCAGCGGCGCCAGATACGCCTTGAAGGCTCTGATGTTATCGAGGCGGGCGTGGATGCCGAAAAACTTGAGACGTCCGGCGCGGTGGGCGGCGACGAGCTTGGCCAGGAACAATCCCCGGAACAGGCACGAGAGAACCTTTACGGGCAGGATAAAGTCTGGCCTGCACGGTACCCACCGCGTGCCATCAATGGAGAGGCCGCCGCCCGGCACGATCATGTGGACGTGCGGGTGATGGGTCATGGCCGAGCCCCAGGTATGGAGGACCGAGGTGATGCCGATGCGGGCGCCGAGGTGCCTGGGATTGGCCGCGATGGTAGTCAAATCAATTGGCGAAAGTCGAGTGGGAAATGTTTATGAGGCCAGGAAATTTAGCTGCCTTTTTGATGTTATACGCCTAGGGGAAACAATCAACGTAGGGAGTAATGCTATGCAGAGTATTTCGCGTCGGGGATTTGTCATATCGGCGACCGCGGCTGGTGCCGTCTTCGGTCTTGATGGGCCGTTAGAGTTCACAACTCCGGCCTTTGCGCGCGCACCGTCTCAAGCGTTGCTCGACAAAGGCTTTGTCAAATTTATGGTCGGCGATATTGAGGTCACTCAGCTCTACGACGGTATATGGGAAAAGCCGCAGGACGAGAATTTTATCAAAGGGGTCTCTGTCGATCAGACCAAAGCGGCACTCAAGGCGGACGGACTCACGGACGCGCACGTGCCGATCCCGTTCACGGTCACCGTAATCAAGATAAAAGATAAGTACGTCATGTTCGACTCCGGCACCGGCGCTCAGGGGGCACCGACGGCCGGGCTCATCGTAAAGAAGGACATGCTAAAGGCCGCTGGCATCGATCCGGCAAAAATTGGTACCGTAATAGTTACCCATTTCCACGCGGACCACATCTTCGGCCTGATGGCGAAGAACACTAATGAACAAACCTTCGCGAATGCAGAGATCATCATGCCATCTGCTGAGTACAAATATTGGACCGATCCAGGTGTGTTCACCAATTTGGCAGCACCGCGCCATGGCCTTGCCAAGCGTATCCAAGCCACTTTTCCGAGCTGGAAAAACATCAAGCAGGTCGAAGACGGCAAGGATGCGTTACCGGGCGTGCGTGCTGTCGCCAGTTACGGCCACACGCCAGGTCATACGAGCTTTCTCGTCTCGTCGGGAGGCAAGCAGCTTATGGTCCTTGGGGATGTCAGCAATATCCCGGCGCTTTTCGTCAAGAATCCGGACTGGCAAGCGGCCTTCGATCAAGACCCTGCTTTGGCGCAAACCAATCGGCACAAGATGTATGACCGCATCGTTGCCGACAAAACGACGATCACCGGCTATCACTTCGGTTTGCCGGGCGCTGGCACGATCGAGAAGGATGGCAAGGGTTACGCGTTTGTTCCGATCGACGCATAGCCGGTAGCGATGAAGAAGATTGTCACGCAGCGAGGGGGCATCCATCCGCTGTTGGATTATTAGAGGTCGCCTCGGTTGGCGGCCTCTCCACTTATTCGAAAAATAGGCGCGATGTCGGCTATTGTGAAGGTTTGCGGATGCCGGCCCCATGATGGTGGCGCGGCGCACACCGGGGGCCGGCGTACGCAAACCTCCAAGGGAGGAAACCGCGGGAGGTGTAGTGAGGCCGCGCGTCAGACGCTATGGGGATTTCATCGCGGGCGGTCTGACGCCGAGGTGCGTTGACCGCTTGTTTGGGAATCGGTCGATGGGGTGGTGAGCTCGGTCGGCCGATCGCGATAGGCAGAACCGGCGTCGCCCTGTGGAGATCGAACAACACGACGGTTATCCAGGGCGGCGCGAGGGCGAGATTGTTCATTGCCGGTCGAGAGCCGGCGAAGCAGAAGGGCCGCGCTGTAGTGTCGCCGCGAATTGACTCTGATCATGATGTGTCGATCCTGATCACGGCGGTGGATGCCGCGGGACGGTAACGCGGCGAGGCGCCGCGCTGGAACCTCTCGATGACGATCATGCGACCGCCGCAGCACGGGTGCGAGAGCGGCTCGGGTTTGGCGGCCTCGGCGCAGTTGGTATCCGCGGCCTCGGGCTGTGCCACAGGCACGTCGAGCAGGCGGCGCGCTCGGGCGATATTGCCGGCGCGCGTGCCGCTGGCGAGCAGGCCGTAGTGGCGGATGCGGTGGAAGCCGTGCGGCAGGACGTGGATCAGGAAGCGTCGGATGAACTCGGCGGTGGCCAGTGTCATGACCTTGTGGCGATCACGACCTTCGGCACGATAGTCCTTCCATCGGAAGGCGATGCGGTTGCGGTCGCAGGCGATCAGCCGGCTGTTGACGATGGCGACGCGGTGGGTATAGCGGGACAGATAGGCCAGCACGGCCTGTGGCCCGCCGAACGGGCGCTTGGCATAGACCACCCATTCGGCCCGGCGCAGCGGCGCCAGATAGGTTGCGAACGCCTGCGGGTCGGCGAGAACAGCGTGATCGCCGAAGAATTGGAGGCGGCCAGTTTGATGGGCCGCGATCAACCTCTCCAGGAATAGCCGGCGGAACAGGCGCGAGAGCACACGGACGGGGAGGAAGAAGCCGGGCCGGCACGCCACCCAGCGCTCGCCGTCGAGCGAGATGCCGCCGCCCGGCACGATCATGTGGACGTGTGGGTTGTGCAGTGAGCGAGTGAGAGTCGCGGTGATCGCACCGGAATTGCTTCCGAGACAACCCACGGCTTCGTCGACGAAAAGATTACCTACCTGCCCGTGTTCCGTGCCGCGGAATGTCTGTGTCCCGCCGATTTTCTCAGTAGTAGTGCGCCGCAAAACGGTCGCAGCGGTCACACTCGATAATACTTGCGGCCATTTCGGTTGAGGTCCACTCTTACCATCAAATACGAAGGGGGACGCGGCTCATGCAGGCATACCTGGCACGGCGACTCTTGGCGCTTATCCCGGCGCTATTCTTCGCTAGCCTGATTGTCTTCGTCATTGTGCGGCTGGTGCCAGGCAACGTCATCGACATGATGCTGTCTCAGAACGACGTCGGCGCCGACAAACTCTCGCGGGACCAACTCATCGCGACGCTAGGTCTCGATCGCCCGATGTGGCAGCAATATTTTCACTGGATCAGCGGCATTCTTCTGCACGGCGATTTCGGCCGCTCGCTTTGGCAGAATACCCCGGTTGCCGAGCTCTTGGGCGCGCGGCTGCCGATCACGTTCCAGCTCGGCCTGATGGCGATGATCGTGGCGCTGACCATCGCGCTGCCGATCGGAATCTATTCGGCGATCCGGCAGGACACCGCCGGCGACTACCTCACCCGCTCGTTCTCGATCCTGATGCTGGCGGTGCCGAGCTTCTGGATGGGCACCATGGTGATGGTGTTTCCGTCGATCTGGTGGGGGTGGTCGCCGAAGGTCAACTTTGTCGCCTTCACGGTAGACCCCGTACAAAACCTCAAGCAGATGATTTTGCCGTCGCTCATTCTGGGCACCGCGCTGTCGGCCATCACCATGCGGCTGACGCGCACCATGATGCTGGAGGTGCTGCGGCAGGACTATATCCGCACCGCCTGGGCGAAGGGCCTCTCGGAACGGCTCGTCGTCATCAGGCATGCGCTGCGCAACGCGCTGATCCCGGTGGTGACGCTGATCGGCCTGCAGGCGCCGATCCTGATCGGCGGGGCTGTCATCGTCGAGCAGATTTTCGTCATTCCCGGCATGGGCCTGTTGCTGCTCGACGCCATCAGCCAGCGCGATTACCCGATCATCACCGGCGTCAGCCTCGTGATCGGGCTTTCCGTGATGCTGATCAATCTCGCCGTCGATCTGAGCTACGGCCTGCTCGATCCCAAGGTGAGATACCGCTGATGACGCTGGCGATCGATATCCCGGCCCCCTCGGCCCGCGCGGAGCGCAACGGCGTTGTCCATTTTGTCTTGCGTCTGTTCCGCGAGAAGCCGCTCGGTGCGGCCGGCGGCGTCATCTTTATCCTGTTCCTGCTGTGCGGGATCTTCGCGGATGTCCTGGCGCCCTATGGCATGAACCAGATCAGCCCGCGCAATCGCCTGCTGGCGCCGTCATGGGCCTATCCGTTCGGAACCGACAACCTCGGCCGTGACATGCTCTCGCGCTGCCTGTACGGCGCCCAGATCTCGGTCATCATCGCGTTCACCGCCGCATCGCTGGCAACGGTCGTCTCCATCGCGATCGGCATTCTCACCGGCTATCTCGGCGGCAAAATCGATCTTGTCGCGCAGCGTTTCGTCGATGCCTGGATGAGCTTTCCCGACCTGATCATTCTGCTGGTCGTGGTTTCCGTGCTCGGCCCGGGCCTGCCGCAAATCATCGGCACGCTCGGCCTGCTGCTCGGCATCGCCGGCTCGCGCATCATCCGTTCCGCCGTGGTCTCGGTGCGCGAAAACATGTATGTGCACGCCGCCCAGTCGATCGGCGCCTCGACCAGGCGCATCCTGTGGCGGCACATCCTGCCGAATATCATGCCGCCGATCATCGTGCTGTTCACGACGCGCGTCGGAACCGTGATCCTCGCAGAGTCGAGTCTCTCGTTTCTCGGCCTCGGCGTGCCGCCGCCGACCCCGACCTGGGGCGGCATGCTGTCGGGCTCCGGCCGCACCTTCATGTTTCAGGGACCCTGGCTGGCGCTCGCGCCGGGCCTGTGCCTCACCGTCGTCGTGTACGCCACCAACGTGTTCGGAGACGCTCTGCGTGATCTGCTCGATCCACGCATGCGCGGCTCGAGATAAGTCGAAAATAGAAGTCAAAAGTACTCCAGGAGGAAATCATGTCTCATTTTCGCGCCGCATTGCGTCTGGCCGCCGCGTCAGTCGCCGCCACGTTGTCGTTCACAACGCTCGCTGCGGCTCAATCGGAACAGCCGCCGAAACCCGGCGGCACGCTGGAGATCGGCACCGTCTACGTCACGCTGTCGGCCCTGTCCTGGGATCTTGCCGACTGGAACTGGAAGCAAAACCACGACACCGGGGCGGTCTACGAACAATTGTTCGTCGCCGACCTCAGCAAGTCAAAACGCCTCGGCGGCAAGCACCCGTTCTATGCCGATGCCTGGATTCCTTCCGATGCGATCCGCGGCGAGCTCGCCGAGACCTGGAGCTGGAAGCAGGATCCGCTCTGCCTCGAGATCAATCTGCGCAAGGGCGTGATGTTTCCCGACAAACCCGGGGTGATGGCGGCGCGTGAGCTGGTCGCCGACGATGTGGTCTTCTCTTTCAATCACCGCGACAAGAGTCCGAAGAAGATCGCCGGCTATTTCGACCATCTCGACAAGGTCGAGGCCGCCGGCAAGCATACCGTGGTGTTCACCTTCAAGAACTACAACGCCGAGTGGGATTATCGCTTCGGCTGGGGTTACTATTCCGGCATCATTCCAAAGGAAGTCGTCGACGCCGGCGCCGGCAACTGGAAGAACGTCAACGGCACCGGCCCGTTCCTGCTCGGCGACTTCGTGCAGGGCAACTCCAACACCTACGTCAAGAACCCTAATTACTGGGGCACCGAGAAGATCAACGGCGTCGATACCAAGCTGCCGCTGGTCGACAAGGTGGTCTATCGCACCATCAAGGATGAAGCGACGTTCCTGACCGCGCTGCGGACCGGAAAACTCGACATTCTGGAGTCGATCCGGTGGTCGGCGGTCGATGAATTGAAGAAAAGCGCGCCGCAATTGCAGTGGTCGAAGTGGCTGTCGATGACCGGCCAGTTCCTTGCGCTCCGCGTCGATACCAAGCCGTTCGATGACGTTCGCGTTCGCCGAGCGCTCAATCTCGCCGTCAACAAGCAGGAGATCGTCAAGGAATATTACGGCGGCAACGCCGAGCTGTTCGCCTATCCGCAGCATCCCGACTATCTCGGCTACTTCGAGCCGCTGGAGGCGATGCCGGACTCGATCAAGGAGCTCTTCACCTACAATCCGGAGAAGGCGAAGAAGCTGCTCGCCGAGGCTGGAGTGCCGAAGGGGTTTAGCTTCAAGGTGCAGGTCTGCTCGTGCTCGCCCGATCTCATGGACCTGCTGCCGATGATCGCCGCTTATTTCGAACAGGTAGGCGTGAAGATCGAAGCCCAGCCGATGGAATACGGCGCATTCCTTTCGGCCATGACCAGCAAGACCAATGCACCGGGTTATCTGATGGGCAACGGCCACACCAACCCGACCACGACCATCCGCAAGAGCTTTGTCAAAGGCCAGGTCTGGAATCCGTCGCAGTGGAACGATCCCGAATACGACAAGAAGATGGACGCGGCTTATCTTGAGCAGGATGAGGGCAAACGGCAGGCCATGCTGAAGGAGATGACGCGGGAAATCCTGGATAAAGCGCCCTATGTCTGGCTGCCCACGCCCTACATCTTCACCGCCTGGTGGCCGTGGGTGAAGAACTACGGCGGCGAGCTGCGCGCCGGCGCCGTCCGTCCCGGGCCGATTTACGCCCGCATATGGGTCGATCAGGATCTCAAGAAAAAGCTGGGACACTGAGTGGGCCACCGGCGATGACGCGCCCGCTGCTCGAGGTCAGGAACCTGACGACGCGGTTCCGCACCGAACGCGGAACCGTCACCGCGGTCGATGGCGTATCGTTTCATGTCGATCCGGGCGAGACCCTCGCCATCGTCGGCGAATCCGGGTCCGGGAAAAGCGTCACCGCGCTGTCGGTGCTGCGGCTGATCCCGAACCCGCCCGGCCGGATCGAGAGCGGCGAGATCCTGTTCGACGGCGTCGATCTGGTGAAGCTCGACGATCCCGGGATTCGCGCGGTTCGCGGCAACAAGATCGCCATGATCTTCCAGGAACCGATGTCGTCGCTCAATCCGGCGCTCACCGTCGGTCTCCAGGTGGCCGAGCCGATCAACGTGCACCGCGGCACGCCGTGGGAGAAGGCCTACGAAGCCGCGACCGAGTTGATCGGCCGCGTCCGCATTGCCGACGCCGCCAGCCGGCTCAACTCCTATCCGCACCAGTATTCCGGCGGCATGCGCCAGCGCGTCATGATCGCGATGGCGCTGGCCTGCGCGCCCCGCCTCATCATCGCCGACGAGCCGACCACGGCGCTCGACGTCACCGTGCAGGCGCAGATTCTGGATCTGCTGAAGGAAGTCACGCGCGAGACCGGCTCGTCCCTGATTCTGATTACCCACGATCTCGGGGTGGTGGCGCGCTATGCCGACCGCGTCGCCGTCATGTATGGCGGACGCATCGTCGAAGTGGCGCCGGCGCGGGATCTCTATAAGCGGCCGCAACACCCCTACACGCTGGGCCTGATGGCTTCGGTACCGCGGCTCGATGGCGGTGGCGGCCGGCGCCTGATGCCGATCGAGGGACAACCGCCGGATCTCGCCAGCCTTTCCCCCGGCTGCTCGTTCGGCCCGCGCTGCCGGTCGATCCTCGAACAATGCCGTACGGAGCGGCCGGCATTGGTCGAGGTCGCCGATCGCCACGCCAAGGCGTGTTTTGCCAATGTCTGATGGATTTCCACAAATCACGCCCACGGATGAACCCATCCTCCGCGTCGAGGGTCTAAAGGTCCATTTCCCGATCACCAAGGGCATCCTGATTCAGCGCAGGGTCGCCACCGTCAAGGCGGTCGACGGCGTTTCCTTCACCATCCGTCGCGGCGAGACGCTCGGTCTGGTCGGCGAGAGCGGCTCGGGCAAGTCGACGACCGGGCTGGCGGTGCTACGCATGCTGACGCCCACGGCAGGAAGGATTGTGTTCGAGGGCGAGGACATCGCGCCCCACAAGGGAGCCGAACTGCTGGCCGTGCGCCGCCGCATGCAGATGGTCTACCAGGATCCCTATGGGTCGCTGAACCCGCGTATGACCATCAGAAGCATCGTCGAGGAGCCGCTGGCAGTGCACGGGATGGACGGGGACAGGACGACTACGCGAGAGAAGGTCGCATCGCTGATCGCCTCCGTTGGTCTATTGCCCGACATGGCCGACCGCTATCCGCACGAATTCTCCGGCGGCCAGCGACAACGGATCGGCATCGCGCGCGCGCTCGCGCTGGAACCGAGCTTGCTGATCGCCGACGAGCCGGTGTCCGCGCTCGACGTCTCGATCCAGGCTCAGGTCATCAACCTGTTCATGGATCTGCAGGAGCGTCTGGCGCTGACCTATTTATTCATCGCGCATGATCTGGCGGTGGTGCGCCATATCTCCACGCGCATCGCGGTGATGTATCTCGGCCGCATCGTCGAGATCGCCGACCGTGACGACATCTATCGCGAGCCTCTGCACCCCTATACCGAAGCGCTGATGGCGGCGGTGCCGGTCGCCGATCCCGAAGTCGAGGCCCGCCGGCCCCGCGCGGTGATCTCGGGCGAAGTGCCAAGCGCGCTGCGCCCGCCTCCAGGCTGCGGCTTCCATACCCGCTGCCCGCGCGCGATCGCGATCTGCAAGACCGACGAGCCAAGGTTGCGCCAGATCGGCCCGGATCGAGCAGTGGCATGTCATCTGCACGCGAACTGATCTTGAACCGTCTTCCCTCGTTTGAGAGGAACAATCAGTGCACCACGCTTAAAACGGCGGGAATTCTATTTACGTAATCTCGGCGGTCCGCGGCGACTCGCCGTTGAAGCAGCACATCCCCCTCGATTGGTCGCGACCTGATTGCCACAGACAACGTCGCTACCGCATGGGCGCGGAGTCTCCTCCTGTGAAGGTTTGCGGACGCCGGCCCCCGTGTGCGCCGCGCCACCATCATGGGGCCGGCATCCGCAAACCTTCACCAAACTGCCTCATCGCAGTTGCCCATGGTGGATTTCGATGGGCTCACCCATCGTGCAGGCGCTTCGCGCCCGCACTCCCGCTGCTTCGCCCCGGCTGCGGCAAAATAACCCGTCGGGCAAAATTTCGCTTAACCTGTCGGGCAAATCAGTTTTAGGACTCACGCCATCCTGTCCCCGAGGAAGG
>JAYSPJ010000157.1:0-3472 GCA_043722155.1 Bradyrhizobium sp. | reverse complement strand
CTCGTTCACCCGAAGCCGAACTCGGTTGAACAGGTCTGTCACCGGAAGGCCGCCCTCGCGCATCATCTCCGCAAGTGCCTGGGCGTAAGACGAATACGGACCTGCCTCATTCTGCGCGACCGTTCCTGGCGCAGCATTGAAGGCGATCAAGGTTCCCGTGTCCGGTTCGACCAGGGCCAAACCACCCGCGAGCGGAGGGCCAGATTTAGCGAACGGGCCAGCGCGAGCCGCATCAAGAACGACGATGCTCGCCTTAATGCCGAGAGCTGCAAGTGGCTTGGTATAATCCGAAAGGCGTAAAGCCTCGGCTGAGACATTCACATCACGTGCGATGTTGGCGTCCGTCGGTACGAAGTAGTTTTCGCCTTCCAGCTGCAATCCGTAGCCGCTGAGGTAGACGAACGACACCGTATCGGGGCCGGCCGCAGATACCTTGGCGATGAAATCCCGGAAGGTCTTCCGGAGCGAATCCTGATCGAGGTCGCGGACGCCGGTGACATCGAAACCGGCGGCCTGAAGAGTTTGCGCGATCAAGCCGGCATCATTGGCGGGTGTCGCAAGGGCTCCGGATGGATAATTCGCATTGCCGATGACTAGCGCGACACGCGTCTCTGCCGCCCGGGCGCTGGGGAGGGCCCAGCCTCCGAACAGAAGCACCGAGAGCAAGGCCAGTAGGAGATTGCGTTGATGCTTCATGAGAAACCTCGCGGTGAGGACCTGTTAGAATCTACTAGAGAGCATGCCACTGAACGTGGTCTGAATGGAACAGGTTTTAAATAAGGCGGAAGGCTAAGTGCCTGGATAGTGGGGGATCGCCGTCAAAAATAATGGACCGGTCCATTATGCGTCAAAGTACCGTGCGGTCGTCGGCGAACGCTCGCCGCAAGTCAGGTAAGGTCGCTGCCGTGTAAAACTGTAAACGATTGCCCGTTCCGATCTAAAATGATCACACGATCTGGCTCGCGAATGATGGTCCGACCGTCTTCCTCACTCTGCTGTCGCTGGTTACGGAAGTCCTCCATCCGCCCGCCGCCTGCGGTAGGCGTACCTGGAGCGATTGGGGTAACCGCGCTCTGTGGCGCTGCCGGCAACGGGGTGGTGGTTGTCGGCTGAGAAAACTATGCAATCCTGCATGATATCTCCGGACAGACTCTAACCTCCGCCCGCGGCGCCCGCGTCCAGCGCCTTTGGCGTTGCGGAAGCGTCAAGCGATCGCTTTCGCCACCGCTCGTTTTGATGTTGCTCTTCCCCGCTAGTCACTGGAACGGATATGGTGCAAAATATTCAACTAAGGCTAAGGCGAGGAATAATCGGAGGGCCTGATGAACGAACACGACTTTGAAGCGCAGCTTAGAGCGGACGGTTACACTGAAATCGAGTCGCAGACGCTGGAGGCACGACCCGGCAAGGGGCGCCACAGGCATCTTTTCGCGATCCGCGGATTAGTCATTTCCGGTGAGTTTAATGTTATGCTGGATAGTGAGCCAGTCGCTCACGGCCCGGGGCAAATATTCTCGGTTGCGGAGGGACAGTTGCACGACGAGTCCATAGGACCAGAAGGTGCGCGCATCCTCGTCGGTCGCAAGTTTTCAAAATCGCCCGCTGCCAACTGAGGCGGACCAATATGGCGGTGCACGCTTTGGCCTCAACATGAAACGGATGATGCTGATTCTGGGCGTTGCCGGGTTGATGGAAGGATCCTGGCTTAAGACCGAGCCCGTGAAGACCGCAATCGAAGGCGAGATCGTCTCGTTGTCGGTGAATCACATCGCCATACGTCGCCAAGATTCGCAGGTCGGCGAGGTAGTCGTACATTTTCCCAGGTTGAGTTACATCGTCAGCAACGCGTAATGCACATCAGCGTGTTTCAGTGCGGCGAAGAGTGTCCGGATAACTGAGAAAGAATTATCGGATTGCAATGAGCCCGCATGGCGTCGATGACTGTTTAAGGGCTCCGGAAAACGGCCAGGTGAGTTTTTCAACGCGGTAGAGCTTGTGGGCTGCGTTCACAATCCTCAAGTGTAATGGCTTTATTCAATGAATTCTTCTGGCCCGATCGCCGGTTGAGTTCCTGCCAACCGGAGAATGCGACATGGATCAACTGGCGGCCCTGCGGTTGTTCATCCACGTTGCGCGCTCCAAGAATATTTCATCGGCCGGTCGGGCGCTTGGCCTATCTACGACATCAGCATCGAAGCGCCTACAGGACTTCGAGGCGATGTTGGGAGTACGTTTGGTCGACCGGACCACACGCCAGGTCTCGCTAACCGAGGCTGGGGAACGTCTGCTTACACGATCTGCGGATATGCTAGATGAACTCCAATCGGCATTTGCCGAGGCCCGCGAGGTGAAGAATACTCCGAGTGGCACCTTACGTATCCTTGCCCGCCGCTCCTTCGGCTTAATGCATGTAGCGCCGGCCCTGCCGGGCTTTCGGGAGTCATACCCGCAAATCGGGGTTGACCTCGCACTCACGGAAGATACGGAAATCGCTCCAGGTCGCGGTATAGATATCGCGATCAGGCTTGGTGCACCCAATGACAAGACTGTGGTTGCTCATCAGTTGACCTCGGCGGAACGGCAGCTTTGTGCCAGTCCGTCCTATCTTGCGCGTGCTGGTTCGCTGACTGTGCCAGCCGATCTGAGCAAACACGATTGCCTGACCTACAGGCGGGCGGCAGAGCCTGCGATCTGGATCTTCCGGAAAGGCCGTGTCGAACAAGCGATCGATGTGTCCGGCCCATTGCAAGCAAACAGCGGTGAGGTTTTGCGTGGTGCCGCGGTCGCGGGGCTTGGGCTGGTTTTACTGCCGGACTGGATGGTGGCACGCGATGTGGCCGCACGCCGGCTGCGCCACTGTCTTGGAGATTATGAAGGGTTCCCGCCGCTTTATCGCGCACCGATCTATGCCGTGCATCGGCGCGGCGAAGTATCGGCGAAGATTGCAGTTTTTGTCGCCCACCTCAAAGAGTCGATGAAGATACGGTTGTCATTATCCCGCAAGTCGGGAAAATAACTCCTGCATTTCCTGGCTAATCAGAGTACGATGCTTCGCCTAAGCTCCTCTCAGAATTAAAAACTAAGGAGGAGACGCGTGTTGCTACAAATTGAAAAACTGCATCCGTTGTTCGGCGCTGAAGTCGGAAATGTCGATTTGTCGAAGCCGATTGACCAGGCAGGCATCGATGCCATCCAGGCCGCGCTGGACAAATATGCGGTGCTGATCTTTCATGGTCCTAAGCTGACAGAAGAAAATCAAATTTCATTTGCTGAGCGTTTCGGGCCGCTCGAAGGCCAGAACGGCGTGCTGGCGACAAACGTCGCCCGCGTTAGCCGGAAGCTCGTTGATATCTCCAATCTTGACGAGAAGAATGATGTGCTTGGCGTTCAGGACCGCCGACGGATGTTCGCTCTCGGCAACCAGCTTTGGCATACCGACTCCTCATTCAAGAAAACCCCGGCCAAGTATTCC
>JAYSPJ010000156.1:0-3915 GCA_043722155.1 Bradyrhizobium sp. | reverse complement strand
GAGGCACTCGCCCTCGGTCCCGCCGTCATTTCATTCCGGCGTCGCTATCACTGCCCTTCGTTCGGGTGCCTTTTTAACCGGTCTCGCGACTGCCGACTGACCTTCGCTTCGCTGCGGCACAGACGCCCTCTTTTTGTTTGGGTGCTAAGGGCTCCGCCCTCGCGCGGGCAAGGGTGAAGTCCCGGAAGATCCGGGACCGGCCGGGGCGGTCTCCCCGACCTTCCGCGCGGACGTCAAGACCGGACAGCTGCCACCATCGGAATCCGCTTGTGCAGGCCGGGTGATCCCCCTCCGCCCCGGCCGCCCTTGCCCTTGCTACCCCGGTCTCGCCGACGGGCAGGGGTGCAGGCGCAGGTGCGCTCTGCACCCAAGCCCTAAAAGGAGATTGATCATGTCTGCCAAGAATGTCGAAGTTGTCGCAGAGAGCGGAACCGAGCGTTTCATTCCGCTCAACAAGCTCAAGAAATCCCCGAACAATGCTCGCAAGACGCCGCACAGCGAGGCGTCGATTGAGGCCTATGCGGGCAGCATCGCCGCCAAAGGCATCCTGCAAAACCTTGTCGTTGAGCCGGAACTGGATACGGATGGCGCGGCAACCGGGTTCTATTTTGTTACCATCGGCGAAGGCCGCAGGCTGGCGCAGCTTCTCCGTGTCAAGCGCAAGGAGATCAAAAAGACCGAGCCCATCCGCTGCGTCATCGACACGGCGAACGATCCCCACGAAATCAGCCTCGACGAAAATGTTACGCGGGAAAACATGCACCCCGCCGATCAGTTCGAGGCGTTCAAGAAGCTCGCCGAAGAACGCGGTTTCGGCGCGGAAGAAATCGCCGCCCGGTTCGGCGTGACGCCGCATGTGGTGCGGCAGCGCCTTCGCTTGGGCGCGGTCTCGCCCAAGCTGATGGAAATTTATCGCAACGGTGATCTGGCGCTCGACCAGCTGATGGCCTTTGCGATCACGGAGGACCATGCCCGGCAGGAGGCTGCCTACGAGCGGCTGTCCCATAACCGCGATGCCAGCACAATCCGCCGTATGCTCACCGAAACCAATGTAGCCGCCACGGATCGCCGCGCGATCTTTGTCGGCGCGGAGGCCTATACCGAAGTGGGTGGCACAATCCTGCGCGATCTCTTTACCGAGGACCGCGGCGGCTATTTCGAGGACGTGGCGCTTCTCGATATGCTGGTCGTGGCCAAGCTTGGCCGCGAAGCCAACGCGCTGATGGAAGCCGAGGGCTGGAAATGGGCGCAAGTCCATCTCGACTACCCCCACAGCCACGGGCTGCGCCGGACCTATCCGGAAGTAGTGGACCTGTCAGCGGAGGACCAGGCCGCCCTGGATGCCGCGAAGGGCGAGTTCGACAGCCTGACGGCGCAACATGAGAGCGCCGAGGAACTGCCTGATGAAGTCGATGCGCGTTTCGGCGAGCTTGAAGCCGAGATCGAGCGGCTTGAGGCGAAGCGTCAGGCCTATGACCCCACCGCCGTCGCGCGTTGCGGGGCCTTTGTCATCCTCAATCATGACGGCACTGTCCGCATCGAGCGCGGCTTTGTGCGGGCCGAGGACGAGAAGCCGGAGCCGGAAACGCATGATGCGAGCGTCGAAGGCGAGGGCGGTCACACCGTCAACGAGGACGGCGGAATCGCCCCGAACGGTGAAGCCGGGGGGGAGAGCTTGGACGGGGAGGATGAGGACGGCGACGGTCACAAGCCGCTGTCGGACATCCTGATCCGCGACCTCACCGCGCACCGCACCCTCGGGCTTCGCCTCGCATTGAGCGAGCAGCCGGACGTCGCCATCGTGGCCGTCACCCATGCGCTGGCTGCACAAATCTTCTATCGCGGCGCGGATGCCCACGTTCTCGATATCCGTCCGGTCAGCACGGTGCTGGCCTCTCACGCGGATGGTATCGAGGATACAAAGGCGGGTGGGGCATGGGCGGATCACCACGCCCGTTGGGCGGCGCAGATGCCGCGCGACGTGGCCGATCTCTGGGCTTTTGTCGTGGAGTTGGACCATGACAGCCGCATGGCGCTGTTCGCGCATTGCGTCGCGCTCACGGTCAACGCGGTGAAGCTGCCGATGGAGCGCAAGCCCCGTGCGATGGTAACGGCGGACAGGTTGGCGGAGGCCGTGTCGCTCGACATGACCGCGCATTGGATACCGACCGCGCGGACCTATCTCGGTCGTGTTACAAAGCCGCACATTCTTGCCGCCGTGCGGGAAGCCGTCAGCGGTGAAGCCGCCGACCGGATGACGGAGATGAAGAAGCAGGCCATGGCGGAAGCCGCCGAGCAGTTGCTGGTCGGAACCGGATGGCTGCCCGCGCTGATGCGGACACGGCCAGCCGCGTAAGAGCGTGCCGAGCAACCGCAGGCGGATGCTGTCACGGGGGCCACGGACCCCGACGCTTACCCCGTCGCTGCCGAGTAATCGGTGTGGCCGGGACCGCGTGAGCGGTCCCGGCTGTTCATCGTGCGACCATCAAAATTTTAGCCGCGCGCCCTTGGGCGCGCGGCTAATCTCATGATGCTCACGCCCTCGACCGGGCGCATTCTTTAAGGGAGGACGAAACATTTTTCCGTCCCGGGGTCGGCGGGGCAGGGCGCCCTGTGGTCGGCGCCAATGGACCCGTTCCGAAGCAGATGCGTCGCATCAACCCGGTCGGATCGGCCGCCGTTGCGGCAGGACCAGATCAGGATGAAGCTGTCGTCGCGCTCGCGTTCACCAGCGAGGCCGATCGATGTCGGCGTTTTCGACCATCCCCAACATCGAGATTGCGATCCGGGTTCCGCGGGTCTTCGGTCGAGCGCGCACCACCGGGCGCGCCGCGCTGCGAATTCTTACGCCGTCGTTCGCTAGGTCGCGGCCTCGCTTCCGTTGATACGCGGACGCACGTCTTTTTCCGATCGGCGAGGCCGTATCCTTGTGCGGCGACGATGCTGGCAGTCATGGTGGTCTCCATCAGTCTGTTTGATGGGCGCGCACCAACGCAACCACGAATGGACGGATCAGGCCCGAGGGACGGCTGCGCCTCGATCGCCTTCCCGCAACGGTTAAGCCAGCTTTTTTCCCCTGCCGCGAAGTGGCGGCATTCCTCGCGGAAAGCAAAAAAGCTGTCTGCCACCGTCCTCCGCTGCGCTGCGGGCCTGACGGCTGCGGGCCGATCGCTCCCCGGGCCAAGGACCGCCATCGAGGCTGCGATGGTCGCGGCCCGACAACAGACGGAGACCACCATGGCTACCATCGGAACCTTCACCGCGTCGGACAACGGCTACACCGGATCGGTCAAGACGCTCACGCTCAACGTCAAGGCGAAGCTTGTCGCGACCGAGAAGGATAACGACAAGGCGCCCGACTATCGCATCTTCGCCGGCGCCACCGAATTCGGCGCTGCCTGGAAGAAGACCGCGCGGGAGACCGATCGCGAATATCTCTCGGTCAAGCTCGACGATCCGAGCTTCCCGGCCCCGATCTATGCCTCGCTGGTGAAGGGCGAGGGTGACGACAGCTTCATCCTGATCTGGTCCCGCCGCAACGGCGACTGATCCAACCGGATCGACGCGCCCCGCCTCTTCGGAGGCGGGGTTTTTCTTGGCGCTCATGGCCACAACGGCGCAGAAACAAAGGGTGCAAGGACCTTCGGACTCCTTGTCGGCGCAGAGATCGCTAAGGGCTCCGCCCTCGCGCGCGCAAGGGTAAAGCACCGTCCCGGTGCCGGCCGGAGCGGTCTCCCCGGTCTTCCGCGCCGTCGCAGAATTTGCACAGCGACGTTAGCGCCAGGCGCGTGCAGACGCGCGCGTACCGCGCGCCCCCTTGGGCGGGTGATCCCCCTCCACTCCGGCCGCCCTTGCTCTTGCTACCCCGGTCTCGCCGACGGGCAGGGTTGCAGCGCAGCGCTGCGCTTTAACCCA
>JAYSPJ010000155.1:0-3683 GCA_043722155.1 Bradyrhizobium sp. | reverse complement strand
TGGTCGGGGCAGCTGGATTCGAACCAACGACCTGCAGTACCCAAAACTGCCGCGCTACCAGGCTGCGCTATACCCCGATTGCTTGGGAAGCCCTGTCGTTACACGCTTCAAGCGCTGCCAGCAAGGCGGCTTGCGGCACCTCATCGGCCCTTAAACAGCGGATGGGCGACCCGGTCGCCCGGCGCGATGCCGTATTTCTGCGCGGTGCCGGCGATCACCTCCAGCACCCCTTTGGCCAGCCCCCCCGACGAGATGATTTTGGTGGATTGCGGCTCGGTATTCTCGGCGATGCGCAGGATCCGGCCGTCGGCACGGATGAAGATCATGTCGAGCGAGATGAAGGTGTTCTTCATCCACATCGATATCTGCTGTTCCGGCGAGAAGTCGAACAGCATCCCCTTCCCGTCCGGCAATTCCTTGCGGTACATCAGCCCGGTGGTCCGTTCCTCGTCGGTCGTTGCCATCTCGACCGAGAAAACATGCACGCCGTTCTTGGTAACGATTTCGAGCGGCTGGATGCTCGCCGCCTGCGCGCCGAAGCCGGTCAGTGCCCAAAGCACCAGCACCGCCGCCATCGGTATCCAGAACCGGGCGCGGGCGCAGCGCCGATCGACACTTGATTCAAAACTCATCGACAACGCTCACCGAAAGCCGTGGAGGATTATGGGAGTCCTGGCCCAACGATCGTGGCATATACCAGACCTTCGGCAAGCGAGGGACGAGCATTTTCGTGCGCCGGCTCACGGTTATGTCAATGGCATTGAAGACTAAGGCGTTTTCGAACAGGCCCTAGTGCGACGACAGCCCGGGCGCGCCGGCTTCCGGCTGGATTTCGGCCGCCATCATCCCCTTCGATCCGGGTCCGAACCGCACCAGCACGTACTGACCGGGGCGCAGCTCGGTCATCCCGAAGCGGCGCAGGGTTTCCATGTGTACGAAAATGTCAGGCGTCCCCTCGCCACAGGTCAGGAAGCCGAAGCCGCGCAGCCGGTTGAACCATTTGACCTGCGCCCGCTCCAGCCCGCTGGTCGGGGTGACGCTGACATGGGTCCGCGGCGGCAGCATCTGCGCCGGGTGGATCGCGGTGGATTCGTCCATCGAGAGAATCCGGAACGCCTGATAGCCCTTCTGGCGCTGCACGCACTCGCAGACTATCCGCGCGCCTTCATGGGCGGTTTGATAGCCGTCGCGCCTAAGCACGGTGACGTGCAGAAGTACGTCAGGCCAGCCATTGTCCGGCACGATGAAACCGTAGCCCTTTGATGCATCAAACCATTTGATGACGCCGGAGATTTCGACCAGGTTGGCGGCGCTCTCGCCGAGGCCGGTCAGCGCATCGATCGCCGTATCGCGTCCGGCGTTGCCTGCAAATTCGTTCGGCCCAAGCAGGTCCGGTCCCGTTCCGCCTGATGGCGGCCCCCCGAGCTTCTTGGACTCAAATCCGTCCGACCCCATGACCCCGGACCCCACACCTCATCGACGACCCCGTTACCGCTGCGGTGTCGCCGGAATTCGCGCCCATCTATGAGAATTCATGATGACGCCACGCGAATCTCTCGAATCAAAAGATAACACTCCCGCTTGCGGCGCATAGACAAAAAACAAACCTGCCCTGAACTATGAACAGCTTGTGCCGCCGCGAATCAGTTGGCCATCAATTGCCTACGAACGGCCCAAGCGTCTCGCCGATGTCGTGCCTGATCACGAGATCCGCAATGTCGTCCTGTTCGGTCGGCTCGTTGTTGATGATCACCAGCCTTGCGCCGCAGTTCTTGGCCATCATCGGAAAACCGGCCGCCGGCCACACCACCAGCGACGAGCCGATCGCGATGAACAGGTCGCAGTGCTGGGCCAGTTCGGTGGCGCGGCGCATGGCGTCTTCCGGCATCGCCTGCCCGAACGAGATGGTCGCGGTCTTGACCGGCTCGTCGCATAACGCGCAGTCGGGCGCGCCGCCGGTCTCCTCGAAGCGCAGCTTTACCCAAGCCAGATCGTAGGCCTGCCCGCAGCCGATGCAGCGGGCGTAGGTGGTGTTGCCGTGAAGCTCGACGACATGTTCGGCGGCGAAGCCGGATACTTGGTGCAGATTGTCAATATTCTGGGTGACGATGGCGGGGATCTTGCCGGCCTTGTAGAGCGATGCAAGCGCGCGATGACCGCGTCCCGGTTTCGCGGCGGCGAAAGTCGACTCCATCGCAAAGCGCCGTCGCCACGCTTCGTCCCGGGCGTCCGGGCTGGCAACGAATTCATCGAACGGGATCGGCCGGTTGCGGGTCCACAATCCACCCGGCGAGCGAAAATCGGGAATGCCGCATTCGGTTGAAATACCGGCGCCGGTGAAGGGAACGATGGTGGACGCCTCGGCGATCATGTCGCCGAGCTGTTCCACGCCGCTGCGAAGATCGGTTGCTATCATGGGATGATATCCGAAAGTCCAGCCGCGCCCATTATAGCACAGCCGGCCGGATTGCTAAGTCGACCGCATGTCCCGATGGCACCGGCTCGCGGCGCGCGCGGTTACGCTGCCTTGGCGACCGGCTCCCTGGCGACCGGCTCCTTGACCTCGTCGCTCTTCTTGACGGCGTCGCCGGCCTCTTCGCTCTTCCTGGCCTTGGCTGCGGGAGCAGCGACTTGCGACTTGCGCGCGGGCTTGTCGTATTGCGCGAGCTTTTCCAGTTCGGCTTCGAGTTCGGCGCGCCGTGCCGCGACCTTCTCCGCCAGTTTGTCGGTGGCGATGTCGCGCAAATTGGCGACTTCTTCGATGCTCAGTGAGTCCAGATCGATTTTTGCCATGGCCAGCCTCCCGTTTCATTTTGGCTATCGGGAAGGCGACGAAGCCACAAGCGCGGCGGTGATCTTATCCACCGCCAACGCAAGAGACATTTGCAATCTCACTGATCCCTGCGCCTCACTTGCGCGCAGTCCTGTGCGCAGGCCGACGTGACTTTGCCCGAGGGCGATCATAATCCCGCAACATCCCGTCCCAATTGACGCCCCAATCGCGGACGCCAATGGGCGCGGGACGAGAATCAAAAAAGGGATGGGCATGACCGAACTGCAGGACACCGCCGCGCGCGAGCGGGAAGAAATCGCCAACCGCGTTGCCAGCTTCAAAGCCACGCAGGAAAAATTCGAACGCGAACGCGATGAATATTTTGTCACGACGCTGCAGAATGCCCGCGGCGGATCCGAGCAACATATCCGCGGCACGTCAGAGGATCCGCCGTTCTGGTCGTAGCGAGGTCTCCCGCCTCGCCGGTTTGAGCCGGTCGTCAGGCGCTAAGCGCAACCAGCGTGGCCGCGGCCCGTCCACATGCCGCATGATACCGTCCGGAGCCTCGCCCAACGGCCAGGCGTTACTTGCCGAGGATCGCGCGAGCCCGGAGCCTGGGCGCCGGATTGAAGCGCCGAAGCGAAAAATCGACATGGCGAATGCGTTGCAGGGCCGCCTGAACGCTGAAGGCGATCAGCACTTCATGGTGCCGCAGCCCCTTGCCGCCCTTCACGAGGCCGAGGTCCCGTATCAGGCAGCAGCGGCCGCTGCTCATGCGGGCGAACCGGCAATTTTTCAATCCCAACATCTCGTAAGGACACCTGCAACGATAAGTGAATCGTGATCCGTTGGCGTGCGGCGAATTGACTCGGGCGGATTCCTAGGCGGCGCGAACAGGTGTACGTGCCGT
>JAYSPJ010000154.1:0-3440 GCA_043722155.1 Bradyrhizobium sp. | reverse complement strand
AAGAATTTCGAAAAGCGCGGATGCGGCAGCGGCGCCAGTGCGGTGATGACGCCGACGGTGGAGCCGTCATGCGACCGCACGTCCTCGCGGCTGGTGGTCAGGCAGAAATCCACCATGTCCGAGATGGCGCGGCGCGAGGCGCCGGCCTGCTCCGGCGAGGCCAGCCCGGTCTCGGCAAAACTCAACAGCGCCTCGGTGAAGAACGCGTCGTAATAGGCCGAGCGGTGGCGGATCTGCATCGGCTCCCACATCGGCTCGGCGATGCCCTTCCAGGGCGGGTTGATCAGCGCGCGCGCCGGCGAGCGCGCGATGAACACCCGCGCCAGATTGAACAGCAGCGTCGAGTTCTTGTAGCCGCGCGAATTCAGCCCGGTCAGCGCCATCGATAGTTCGCGGCCGCGCAAATCGGCGTCGCCGATCAGGTTGAAGGCGGCATAGGTCGGAATGAATCCGTTCCGGCCGAACGATTTCAGCAGATGCGCGCCGCAGCTGCGGATCACGCTCTCGATCTGCGCGAGCTCGG
Source organism: Bradyrhizobium sp. (assembly GCA_043722155.1). Classification (GTDB taxonomy): domain Bacteria; phylum Pseudomonadota; class Alphaproteobacteria; order Rhizobiales; family Xanthobacteraceae; genus Bradyrhizobium. The sequence continues at coordinate 2,917 of JAYSPJ010000154.1, read as the reverse complement.
GGGCGCGTGCCGGCGAAGGCTCGGCCCTGGGCCTCGGATGCGACAGCTCGATGGTATCCAGGAGGTCCGCGACCGGCGCGCCGATCGCGGCCCAGTCCGGCTCGGCATGGTCGCGCGCCCGTCGGAGCGCGTCGCGCAGGCGGTGCAGTCTCGGCTCGTCGCGCAATTCGGCCAGTCCGGTCCGCCGCAGCAGCGGCCGCAGCGCCGGGTTGCCCAGCGCGGTGCGATAGAATTTGCCGAGATGCGGATCGCCGCCGGTGTATTTCAGCAGCAGGGGATCGCACACATCGTACAGCGACGGGCCGTCCTTCCGGGCCGTCAGTGCGCGGTAGGCGGCTCCGGCGATGCTGTGAAATGTCATGAAATTTTCTATCCGCGCGGTGCCGTCGCAAGCCGCGCCGAAGCCGCCAACCCGCGGCTGCCGCCCGCCCTCTTCGAAAACCTGCAATTCCCTTGGGCCTATAAGTCTTTGAAAAACTATACGAAAGACGGCGAAATACAAATGTGACCGGGATCACGGCAAAACTGCCCGTTCCGGCGTCATCCTGCGCCCGGAAATGCAGCACGACGGCCGGCCGTAACCATCTGTAGTATCGAGGGAATTAGTTTCCCGCGGGGCCCGCAGGGCGCCATTCGCCAAACGAGGTTGCCGATGAAAGTCCCGCAGGTTAAGAATTAGTTTGTTGCAATGCCGCAAATAGAGCGCAATTGGGCGGCAAACCGCCCGGCAACCCCTCAAACCTAACCGGCGTTGGCGCGACTAACCGAGCGCGCCTGTGCCGATGACCAGGAATGAACCGCGATGAAGCTCTGGCAGATCAGCATCTCCCGCCGCACCGTCACCATTGCCGCCGTGCTGGTGGCCACGGTGTCGCTGGCGATCGGCGCCCACGCTGCGCTGAACAAGCGGGCGCTCGATGTCGCCAAGGCGATCGCGTCCGAGCAGGACCAGGCCGCCAGCAAGGCCTCGAAGATCGCGCTGGTGATCGGCAACGGTCATTATCCCGACGCCAATGCGCCGCTGGCCCAGCCGATCAACGACGCCCGCGCGCTCACCGCCACGCTGCGCAACAACGGTTTCGACGTCGACGTCGTCGAGGACGCCAGCCGCGACGACATGCGCCGCGCCGTCGCCCGGCTGCGGTCGAAGGTCAAGCCGGATACCGTGGTGATGCTGTTCTTCGGCGGCTACGGCGTGCAGGCCGGCCGCGAGAGCTACATGATCCCGGTCGATGCCAAGATCTGGAAGGAAGCCGACGTGCGGCGCGACGGCGTCAGCATTGAATCGGTGCTGGAAGCGATCCGGGAAAAGGGCGCCCGCGCCCGGCTCGTCGTGGTCGACGCCTCCCGCCGCAACCCCTATGAGCGCCGCTTCCGCGCCTATTCCCACGGCCTCGCCCCGATCGTCGCCCCCGACAACGCGCTGATCCTGACCTCGGCCACCCCGGGCAAGGTCGCCGACGATTCGAAAGGCGCCAACAGCGTGCTGATGACCGAGCTGCTCACCCAGCTCGATCCGCAGCTGGCCGGCATCGAGTCCGCCTTCAACAAGACCCGCATCGCCATCTCCCGCGCCACCGACGGCGAGCAGGTGCCGTCGGTGTCGTCGTCGCTGCTCGAAGACGTCAGCTTCGCCGCCGCGAGCGAAAAAGCCGGCAGCTGAAAAAGCGAAACTCCCTCGACAGGTCGTCCCTGCGCACGCAGGGACCCATACTCCGCAGCCCCTCGGCCTAAGGGCGGCGGTCGACGACCTTCTTGAATCACCACCACCTGTGCTGATGGGTCCCTGCGTGCGCAGGGACGACGAGGGACCTACTTCTTCGCATCCACGCTGGCCGTCACCGGCCGCACCGGATCGCCTTCGCGCAGCAGCGCGCCGGCGCGGGCCACCACGATGTCGCCTTCCTGGATGCCCTCCTTGATTTCGACCTGGCCTGAAGACATCAGCCCGACCTCGACCCGCTTGGTCTCGACCCGCGCCCGCCGCACCACCTGCACCACGGTGCCGGCCGAGCCGTAGAGGATCGCGGTCAGCGGCACCGAGATGCCGCAGCTCTGCCCGGTCTTGATCAGCGCCCGGCCGGACGAATTCACCAGCAGGCGCCGCGGCGCCACCACCGAAACGTACACCTGGCCGAGCTGGCTGTTGGGCTCGATGGTCGAGGCCACCCGGCGCACCTTGCCCTCGACCTCGCCGGTGCCGATGATCTTGATCCGCGCGGTCTGGTTGACCGCGAGCTTCGAAATATCCCGCACCGGCACCATGCCGACCAGGTCGAATTCGCTGCGCGCGATGATCGAAAACAGCGCCTCGCCCTTGGCCCCCGCCATCGAGCCGACCACCGCCGTGGAGTTCGAGACGAGGCCGGCGATCGGCGCCGCCACCAGCGTCAGCCCGCCCTCGGGCAGCGCGAGCCGGGCCAAGAGCTGGCCGGCGGTGACGGTGTCGCCGGGCTCCGCCAGCACCTCCGCCACCTTCAGCCCCGGCCGCTCCGAGCGCACCGACGTCTCCTCCCGCGCGATCAGGATGCCCGACACCTCGACGATATTGGAGAAGCAGGCTTTTGCGGCCTTGATCACGGTGACCGCGGCGCCCTTGGGGGCGCCCTCGGGCGGCTCGTCCGCGGCGAAGGCGGGGGAGGCGAGGGCGAGGAGGGCGGCGGCGAGGAGATTTCGCGAGAGGTTGAGCGTGGGGAAATTATACATCGGCAATACGATCCCGTTTCGGGGGCATGAATATCAGAAGGTTAGTGGGGGAGCCAGTGTTTCACAAATAGCTGATGCCACCGTTGAATACGAAATCGCTGCCGACCAGAAGGTGCTCTCTAGAGCGGTTTCCACTTGAAATGGGTCACTACGCGTATCCGGCATGTCGAAAGTAGTTAGCGCACTGCTCGGGTGCAAATGTTTTGATAAG
>JAYSPJ010000153.1:0-8942 GCA_043722155.1 Bradyrhizobium sp. | reverse complement strand
CTCCTTCGGTGGAGAAGTGGAGGCGTCAAGCACCCCCACGATATGCCGCCTTTCCGATTCCCGCCGTCACCAACTTTGGGCGATAGCTCATCTGCGACTCGCTGGAGCTGTTCGCCAGGGAAGTGATGCCGGAATTCCGTGAAGATCCCGAACACGACGCCTGGAAGGCCGGCGTGATGAGCGGCGCGATCAAGCTCGAGGAGATCGACACCGAAGCGTTTCGGGATCGCTACGGCAAACTGGCGGTCAGTGTCGCTCCGGCGAAGGCGGCGGCGGGCTAGAGCGCGGACCCATTACTTACCCAAATTCGGATTGATGTTCCATTCATAATCGCTGAGTTCGTAGCGCATGATTCGTAGCTTCGGTTTCGGAGCTTGAATCACGTCTCGGGCAACGCCATCAACCCGCCATGACCTGCGGCGTTGTTGTTCATGCTCTGAATTTACTCCGCTTTCGGCGGCATAGCGGACATGACCGGACTTGCCGCTGGATCGCATCTTTCGCGAATGACCCAATTCGGACATTCGACACCTTCATCGTTCCGGGCTGACGCCGCGCAGAACGAAACGCTGGATCTTGCCGCTCGGCGTCTTTGGCAGCGCCGCGATGAAGTCGATCTCGCGCGGATAGGCATGCGTCGAAAGGCGCTGCCGCACCATCTGTTGGATTTCTGACTTCAGGTCTTCCGTGCCCTCCACGCCGGATTTCAGCACGATGACCGCCTTAACGATCTCGGTGCGCTGCGGGTCTGGCTTGCCGATGACCGCGACTTCCGCCACCGCGGGATGCTCCATCACCACACTTTCGACATCGAACGGACCGATGCGGTAGCCGGACGAAGTGATGATGTCGTCGTTGCGACCGACGAAAAAGAAATGATTGTCCTCGTCGCGCATCATCGTGTCGCCAGTGATGTACCAGCCGCCGCGGATGTTGGGCGTTTCTGCTTTCCAGTAGCCGGTGAACGTGTACATCGGCGAGTGCGCAATGCTGGCCGCAAGCACGCCCGGCGTGTTCGCCGGCTGCACATTCAGATCGTCGTCGAGGATCGCCATTTCGAAGCCAGGCATGGGCAGGCCCGCGGCGCCGGGCTTCACCGGATGTTTTAGCGCGTGATGATTGTTAATCATCATCGCGACTTCCGTCTGACCGTAGTGATCGGCGAGCGGACAATGCAACACACGCTCGGCCCAGCGGATCACTTCAGGATTGAGCGGTTCGCCGGCGCTGGAGGCGACGCGCAGAAGATGCGCAATCGGCGCCATCGCCTCGTCACCCGCCGCCATCAGCAGGCGGTAGGCAGTCGGCGCCGCCGCGAGATTCGTGATTGTGCGGTCGGCGATGATGCGCACTGTCGATTCGACGGTGAACGCGCCCTCATGGAAGGTCGTGGCGTGGCCGAGCATCAGCGGCCCGACCACCGCGTAGAGCATGCCGTAGGCCCAGCCGGGATCGGCGACGTTCCAGTAATTGTCGTCCGGACGCAGGTCGATCGCGTCGAGCATGTAGCAGGCGACGGGTAGAAGCAGCGCGAGCGGATAGCGCACACCCTTGGGTTTCCCGGTCGTGCCGGAGGTAAAGAGCACGACAAACGGGTCGCTTCCCTTCAGCATGACCGGCGCGAAGTCGGTCGACTGCGATGCGATCACTTCGATGAAGCCGTCGCCGACGGTCAGGATGTTAGGACAGTCAGGCACGTCCTTCAGCTTCGGACGGTTGGCGACGTCGGTGACGACGAGTTTCGCCTTGCTGCCGCCGGCCGCGGTGACGCGGCTCTCTATCGCCGCAGGCCCGAAGGCCGTGAAGAGTGGCTGGTACATCGCGCCGACGCGCCACGCGCCGAGGATGACCGTGAACAGGTCAGGGACGCGGGGCAGGAGGCCGGCCACGACGTCGCCCCTGCCGATACCCTGGCTTTGCAGGTAATTGGCGAATTTCCCGGCGTTGTCACACATCTCCTTGAAGGTCACGGTCCTGCGCTCGCCGTTCGCGCCGTACCATTCGAGCGCGATGGCGCCGTCCTTCGCCCAACGGTCGCAGCATTCGACGCAGGCGTTGACGCCTTCGCCCAGCGAGCCTGCGAGCACGCGACGCTCGAGAGCGGCAGCGGAAAAATTCTTCACGGTTTCGAAATAGTCGCGCATGGTCGTTTCTCCCGGCGAGTTCTTACCGCTCTTTTCAGCCCGGCGCGACCGGTTCGTGTGCTACCGTCATCAGCTCAGCCAACCTTCCCAAAGTAGCGGCTGATGCAGCTGGTGATTGAATAGAGATACTAGTTGCTGCAGTGCGAGAGTCTGGAACGGCACGGAACGGACCTGAGCGTGTATCCGGGCAATGCCTGCTATCGGCGATAGAGCCGACATACCGGGAGGGCGGCCAGACTTCTCAGTTTGACCCGAAACCGACCTCGGCGACATAAAACCCTTCCGGCCCGACCACTTTAACCGTTACCATGCCTCGTCTTGCCTACGGGAGGGGGCTCAGATGCGACGGCGGGAATTCATCACAATTGTCGGTAGTGCAACGGTGGCGTTGCCTTTTGCCGCGTTGGCGCAGCGCCAGATACCATTGGTTGGTTTCTTGAACAGCGCCTCGCCAGAGACCTATCGTTTCAACGCCGATTCGTTTCGAGAGGGTTTGACAAAGGCTGGCTTCGTCGAGGGCCGCAATGTCCGTATTGAGGAACGGTGGGCTCGCGGGAACTATGCAGCATTGCCAGCCCTTGCGGCTGAACTTGTAGCTATGGGCGTGGTCGCAATAGCCGCCACAGGAGATGTTGCCTCTGCGCGGGCGGCGCAGCTCGCGAGCAACACGGTGCCCGTGGTGTTTACTATCGGCGGAGATCCGGTCCGCCATGGACTGGTGGAAAGCATAAACCGCCCCGGCAGGCACGTGACCGGCATCCTTTTTAATCCAAATGTGCTTGGTGCAAAGCGAGTTGAACTGCTACGGGAAATTGCCCCGAAGGTTTCCCGCATTGCACTCCTGATGAACCCCACGAACCCGAATGTCAAAATCGAAGAAGCGGATGCAGAAGCAGGGGCAAAGAAGCTCGGAGTGGAGACGGTCACTCTCAATGCCAGAAACGCAAGCGAAATGGAAACCGCGTTCGAACAGTTGCTGGGTGCCAAGGCCCAAGCATTGATTACTGCAAGTGATCCGATCCTGCTGGACCGGCGCGAGCAGATTGCTTCGTTCGCGCTACGGCATAACGTGCTGGCTATGGGCTTTGTGCAACAGATCGCCTTGGCGGGCGCCCTTCTGAGCTATGGTCCGAGCATCAGTTGGATGTACAGACAAGCAGGAGACTATGTCGGGCAAATCCTGAAAGGCTCAAATCCGGCAGAAATGCCCGTCTTGCAGCCGACACACTACGAGTTGGTGATCAATCTGAAGACCGCCAAAGCACTTGGACTCGATGTACCAACGTCGCTGCTCACCCGCGCCGACGAAGTGATCGAATAGCTTTGCAATTTGCTGCGGTGCATGAGTCTGGTCATGGCACGAAACGGACCTGTGCGTGCAGACCTGACGGTGTCGGCTATTGGGGTGTAGAACAGACATCCCGAGAGCGCGGGCCGAGGTCCGAATTTGGCACATAGCGTCATTTCGCTGCTATGCAACAATACGTCGGCTATCGGGGTATAGCGGACTTGGCCAGCCGTCCGCGCAGCAGACTTATGGGTTCACTGCGTAGTTAAGGCGTTTTCGAGCGAAGCCGTCCCGGACACGATCCGGGGTGGATACGCAGTTCGCGTAAAGCAATCGCGTCAAAAAACAACTCCGCTTAACCCTGAAGCGCCGCCAGCAACTCGTCCGGCCGCTCCACCATCATCATGTGGCCGGCGCCTGACAGCACCACGGTGCGCGAATTCGGCAGGGCCGCGGCCAGCGCCTTGCCGGCCCGTGCCGGGGTCATCATGTCGCGCTCGCCGAGAATGAGCGTGGCCGGAACCTTGATTTGCGCGGCGGCGGCGAGCGCGCCCTGATAGGCGTTGCAGGCGGAGAGATCGTTGAACAGCACGCCGGGCCGGCACTGCTCGAGCACACGCTGCGCGCCAAAATGCATCCACAGGCCGGGCGCGAGGCTGCCGCCGAGCTCGGCCTGAAAACCAAGGCCCCAGATCGAGACCATGTCGATGGCGGCATGGTCGTTGGCCTCCGCCGCCTTGAGCAGGTCGGGTCCGACGGTCATGGTGGCCGCGGTGCCGATCAGGCTCAGCGCGGTCACCTTGGCCGGGTGCCGCGCGGCGGTCTCCAGCGCAATCAGCGATCCCATGGAATGACCGACCAGCCTGGCTTTGGCCGCGCCGGCCGCATCGAGCAATGCGGCGGTCCAGTCGGCCATGTCGGCAATGGTGGGAAGCGGCGCGCCGCCCGAGCGTCCATGGCCGGGCAGATCCGGCGCCAGCACGCCAAACCCGTGATGCGCAAACCATCGGGAGTGCAGGGCCCAGGTGGTATGGTCGAATCCGGCGCCATGCAGCAGCACGATTGTAGGCAGGGACCTGTCGAATTCCCGGCCGCCGGCGGCGACGAAGGTATCAATGCCGTTCACGGACAGTTGCATGGCTCAAGCCTTCTGCGAAATACGGAGCGCCTGGCCGAGATCGTCGATGATGTCGGCGGCGGATTCGATGCCGACCGACAACCGCACCAGCTCTTCGCCTATCCTCGAGGCCTTGAGTTGGGCGGCATCCATCTGCTGATGGGTGGTGCTGGCGGGGTGAATGACCAGCGTCTTGGCGTCGCCGACATTGGCGAGATGGCTGATCATCCTCAAGGACTCGATGAACTTCTTGCCGGCGGCCCGGCCGCCCTTGATGCCAAAACTGACGATCGAGCCCGCGCCGCGCGGCAGCAACTGCTTTGCCAGTTCATGGTCCGGATGATTTGGCAGCGACGGATGCAGCACCCATTCGACCGCCTTGTTCGCGGTCAGGAACTCCAGCACCACATGGGTATTGGCGATGTGGCGGTCCATCCGGACGCCTAGCGTTTCGACGCCCTGCAGCAGCTGAAACGCATTGGTCGGCGACAGACAGGCGCCGAAGTCGCGCAGGCCTTCGGTGCGCGCCCGCATGATGAAGGCGGCCTGGCCGAATTGCTCGTCGAAGACGATGCCGTGATAGCCGGCATAGGGCTCAGTCAGCACCGGAAACTTGCCGGACGCGCGCCAGTCGAAGCGGCCGCCGTCGACGATCACGCCGCCGATGGCGATGCCATGGCCGCCGATCCATTTGGTCGCCGAATTCATGACGATGTCGGCGCCAAGCTCGATCGGCCGGCTGAGATAGGGCGTCGCAAAGGTGTTGTCGATCAGCAGCGGGATCTTGGCATGATGCGCGATATCAGCGATTTTGGGGATATCCAGCACTTCGAGTCCGGGATTGCCGATGGTCTCGCCGATCACCAGCCGCGTATTCGGCTGGATCGCCGCGCGAAAATCGTCCAGCGCGCGCGGCTTCACGAAACTCGTGGTGATGCCGAAGCGTGGCAGCGTATGCGCCAGCAGATTGATGGTGCCGCCGTAGAGCGAGGCGGAGGCGACGATATGGTCGCCGGCATTGAGCAGCGTGGCGATCGCCAGATGCAACGCCGCCATGCCGCTCGCGGTGCAGATCGCACCGACGCCAGCCTCCAGCGCGGCAAGCCGCTCCTCGAGCACCGCCGTCGTCGGATTCGAAATCCGGGTGTAAATGTGCCCGGCGCGCTCGAGGTTGAACAGTGCGGCGGCGTGCTCGGAATCCTGAAACACGTAGGAGGTGGTCTGGTAGATCGGGACCGCCCGCGCGCCGGTGACGGGGTCCGGACGTTGCCCGGCGTGGAGGCTCAGGGTCTCGAAGGCGGGCGGCTTGGGTGCGGGCATGGTGATCTCGGAAACAATGCGGTTTGCCCGATGTCTCGGACGGCGGCATCATTTGCCACAAAAGATCAGGGGTTGTCAGTCCATTTCCCATGCCGCCGCGATCGAAAGCCAGTTCGTCGACGGTCGGGGCATCTGACTTTTGCGCATTTGCGGCCTCAATGCCCGGCACCTATAGTCACGCGGACGAAACCGAAAGGACGGCCTGTTGTGGACCGCAAGCTTCTTCAAATCGCCAAGGCGCTTGCGGGCATGATGCTGGTCGGCTTCGGCCGGGCCGGGGAGTTGATCGCGGCTCCGCTGGGGCTGTGGCAGCGCCATATTGCCGGAGCGGCGCAGCATCGCGTGTTGGCCTGATGAAGCGCGTCGCGATCTGGGCATTCTACGCCGTCGGCGCGCTCGCGATCGGTTACCTCGCGCTGTACGCCTATGCCGTGTTCACCGGGCGCGACCTGCAGCCGGGCGACCCGATCCACATTTTTCGCAGGCCGGATGCGCCGAGTTATTCCCAACTCGACAGGCAACTATCGGCGTCATTGCGAGCCGACAGGTCGGCGCAAAGCGCCGCCCGAAGCCGGTTGGCATCGTCGCCTGCGGCTCCCCGCCATGACGGCGTCATGCCGTCGCGGCAACGCGGCCATAGTCGCCCGATCCCGCAGGCGTGATCGGCAGGCCGCCATCGGCATATTCGTTGAGCTTGTTGCGCAGCGTGCGGATCGAGATGCCGAGGATGTTGGCGGCGTGGGTGCGATTGCCGAGGCAATGCTTCAGCGTCTCCAGGATCAGATCGCGTTCGACGTCGGCGACCGTGCGGCCAACCAGCGCGCGGGTCACCTGTTCGGCGGCGAAGGTGGCGTGCGCCACCGCCGGTACGGTCTTGGCAAGGTCGAGACGGTCGCCGTCCGGGGTCAGGATGGCTTCGGCCCCGATCTCGTCGCCCTGCGCCATCAGCACCGAGCGATGCATGGTGTTTTCGAGTTCGCGGACGTTGCCCTGCCAGCGGTTGGCGCTCAGCACGCGGCGCGCCTCCGCCGAGATCGGGCGCAGCGGCACGCCGTTGGCGTCGGCGTATTTCTTGGCGAAATGCTGCGCCAGTTCGAGAATATCCGCCGGCCGCTCGCGCAGCGGCGGGATCTTCAGGTTCACGACGTTGAGCCGGAACAGCAAGTCCTCGCGGAAGGTGCCTTCGCGCACCGCGTCGGCCAGGTTGCGGTTCGAAGTCGCGATGATGCGGATGTCCACCGGCACCGGCTTGGTGCCGCCGACGCGATCGATCACGCGCTCCTGGATGGCGCGCAGCAGTTTGGACTGCAGCCGCACGTCCATTTCGGAGATTTCGTCGAGCAGCAGGGTGCCGCCGGTGGCTTCCTCGAATTTTCCGATCCGCCGGGCGATCGCGCCGGTGAACGCGCCCTTCTCGTGGCCGAACAGTTCGGATTCCAGCAAATGTTCGGGAATTGCCGCGCAATTGATCGATATGAACGGCTTCTTGGCGCGGTTCGAGCGGGTGTGGACATAGCGCGCCAGCACTTCCTTGCCGGTGCCGGATTCGCCGGTCACCATCACGGAAGCGTCGGAACCGGCGATCTGCTGCGCCAGCTTTATCACCTTGGTCATGGCTTCGTCGCGATAGACCAGGTCGCGGGAGTCGTTGGCAACCGCGGCGAGCACCGCGGCGATCAGCTCCGGATCGGGCGGCAGCGGGATGTATTCCTTGGCGCCGGCGTGGATTGCCGCGACTGCGGCGCGGGCGTCATTGGAGATGCCGCAAGCGACGATCGGCACATGGATGTGTTCGGCCTCCAGCCGGATCACCAGATCGCGGATGTCGAGGGCGACGTCGACCAGCAGCAGGTCGGCGCCCCTGCCGCCGCGCAGCACGCCCATCGCCTGGTCGTGGCCCTCCGCGTGCGTAACGGAAGCGCCGTTGTCCATGGCGATCTTGGTGGCGGTCGTAAGCTGGCCCTTCAGGGTGCCAACGATGAGAAGCCGCATGATATTCTCCTGTTCGTCTGTTCGCGCTCGCTTCGCGCTGTATCGTTAAGCGCGCTTTTAGGCGCGTTCCGCCTTGATGATTTCCGTCATGGTCACGCCAAGCTTGTCTTCGACCAGAACCACTTCGCCACGCGCCACCAGCCGGTTGTTGACGTAGATGTCGATGGCTTCGCCGACGCGGCGATCGAGTTCGAGCACGGTGCCGGGTCCGAGTTTCAGCAACTCGCCGACATCCATCTTGGAGCGGCCGAGCACCGCCGAAACCTGTACCGGCACGTCGAACACCGCTTCCAGGTCGGCGGCAATGCGCGAAGCCTGTTCTTCTTCGAGATAGGCCACATCATCGATCGGCGCCGCGTCTGCGGCGTTGAGATCGGGAAGCGGAACCTGGGCGTCGGTGTCACTCATGGGTTAGTCCTCGTAGCCGGAGTTCCGGCCTGGTCGCGGGACGCAATGTAGCGCCCGACAAGTTCGTTGATCTTGGCTTCGATCGCCGCGCGCTCCAGCACCACGCCGCCGTCGGCCCACTCGATCTTGCAGTCGCCGGTCGCAATTTCCGGCTCGGCCAGGATGACGAGACGGCCTTCGAAGCCGCTTTGCTTGGCCAGCCGCTCGATCCGCTCGCGCGCGGCCTCGTAAAGCGAATCGTTGATGCGGACCACGAGATGCGGCGTCGCCACCAGATGCGAGAAGCAGTCGCTGACCAGCCCGATGATCTCGCCGAGCGGCTCGCCGGCAATCAGCTCGTTGCACAGCTTGCGCGCCACCGCCACCGCGACGTCGACCGCTTCGGTCTCCATCCGGGTTTCGACGCCGGAGAAGCCCGTCGCGATGCCGCGAACGCCGATGCCGATCTCCTCGAGCGCCAGCGCGGTGCGGCGGTCGCTTTCCGCCTTCGCCTCGTGCTGTCCGGCATCGAAGCCGTCGCGATAGGCGCGGGCCTCGGCGGCGGCGATTTTCTGCGCGATTTCCGCCGGCGTGGCCGGCCGCTCGCGCGCCTTGTCGGGGGCTCCGAAGTCCATGTCGAACAGGAATTTTGCGGGTGCGGCCATCAGTACACCAGCTCGTCGTCGGCGCGGTT
>JAYSPJ010000152.1:0-7415 GCA_043722155.1 Bradyrhizobium sp. | reverse complement strand
CTCGACCTATGACGGCCTGACCGGTGTGCTCAATCGAGCTACCTTCGATGCGCGGCTGTCGGCGGAATGCAGGAGCGCAGACCGTCACAGGCGACCGCTGTCCCTGTTGATGGTCGATATCGATTTCTTCAAGCGCGTGAACGACAATCACGGACACCAAACCGGCGATCAGGTATTGCAGATTGTCGCGCGGTTGTTGAACGAGTCGATCCGACCGGGCGATGTCGTAGCGCGATTTGGCGGTGAGGAGTTCGTCATCATTTTCCCCGAGACCGGCGAGGACATCGCCATGGGGATGGCGGAACGGCCACGCAGAACCATCGGCGACCATTCCTTCAATTGTCCCAGGGGGGAGGGTATCGGCATTACCGTCAGTATCGGTTGTGCGAGCAAATGGACGAATACAGTGACGTGCGAAGAGTTGGTCAAGGCGGCTGACGCGGCGCTTTACCAGGCCAAGAACGCCGGGAGGAACAGGGTCATGTCGGCGAGCGATCTCCCCTCGCCACTTGGCGCAGAGTGTGAGACAGCCGCGGCGTAAGCGGGGCCCGTATCTCCCGGATCATTTGAGATCCGCCGCGAGATCGTGGTGCAGGCGGGATTTGCCGCAGCGAGGACGGGCTGGAGGGCAGCAACGCCTTCGTGAAAAAGCGCGCGGCAAGGTTTGCTCCTTCGCCAACGGGGCCTAGATTGATCCGCATCAAGGCCTTATGTCGCCTTCCCGACTAAGCTTGAAATATACCGAACGGATTGCCCAAGAGTTGATCCGCTCCGGTTGGCGGGGCCGCCAGCCCCGACTCCGTCAGTGAAGAGGCCGCCCTCAGTTGGCGGCCTCTTTTTTCTTGGCGGCGCGATGCAAAGGCACCTTCTTGCAAATCATTCGCATTCGCATTAAATTTCTCCAGTTGCCCCCGCTCCGCAGCTCTCGAAAAAGGTCATGTCATGCGCCTGCTCCGTTCCTTGTCCATCCTGCTGGCGCTCTGCGCCGCCCCCGCCGCCCAGGCCGCCGGCAATCTGGCCGGCCAGGAGCCCATCGTGGTCACGGTCGAACTCGGCAAACCCGGCGAGCACGCCTTCGTGCCCAACCAACTGCGCTTCGAGACCGGCAAGCTCTACAAACTGGTGCTGAAGAATCCGAGCAACGACCCGCACTACTTCACCTCGCACGCCTTCAGCCAGATGATCTTCACCCGCAAGGTCCAGGTCACGCAGCTGCGCGACGGCAAGACCGTCAACCTCGCCGAGTTCAAGGGCGCGATCCGCGAGATCGAAGTCTATCCGGGGCAGTCGGCGGAATGGTGGTTCGTGCCGGTCGCGACCGGCAAGGTCACCGATCTGCGCTGCGGCATTTCCGGCAGCGACGGCAAGACCCACGCCGATCACGGCATGGTCGGCGAGATCGTCATCGAGTGAGTGGGCGGGTAGAGCGACGGAACGCCCGGTAACCCGATTTCCGGGCTGATCAGCTACGCAAAGCGAGCGAGGGCATCCGTGATTGCCAAAATCATCACGAAACAGCAAAGCCATCCGAAACTCACCGCCGCGCAGCGGACCCAAAAATCGGCTGTGCTGGATTGAAGGGGCTTCCGACCGCCGAGAAATCTCGAGATGAAGAATATGAACCAGATCGCGACAGCAGGACCAAGCCAGATGCCAACACCCATTCCCTTCAGGGTGATAATTTGCTCACTGAAATCTCCTCCAAAACCGGGGATGCTTACCAATCCACCAAACGGTACCAGCGGCAGTCCGGCGAAAATGCCTCGTCGTTTGTCAGACAGATTTCCGCGCTCAGTCACCGCGAGAAACGTAGCGAATGCAGTTGCGAACAGAACGATCTTGTACCAGTTGGTCAGAATGATCTGCCATGCGCCCGGCAGCCACCCGATATTGGTTGCCTGCAGCGCGTAGCGCGCGGATCGGTCGACGCTGAGGGACGCAATCACGAAAAGGATCGTTCCAAGGCCGGTCGCAATAACCGCGTAGTTGATTTGCGATTGCGACGGAATGCCGCCCTGGATTCGCTCTTGCTTCCCTATCGCGACCCATGCAGCCAGGATGGCCGCGAACAGCGCCCATGCCAACCAGATCCGGGAGCTGGTGCTCGCCGTCATCAAATACAAGAAGATGAAGAGAGCGCAGAGCGCCCCGTTCACGACGGGCATCCACAGCATGGTTTCCGTCGTACCCGAAATTCTGTCTTGATTCGTGTACAGGAGCGCGAGCCCGTTCAAGGTGGGAAATATCAGCATCAGTCCCGCTGCGCTTGGAGTAAGCGCGGCGAGGACGAGAATCAGAATATACACCGACGTGCCGGCCAGGACGCGCCAGAAAATTTTATATTCGTTCATGGCTTGCTGCCCCCTGCCGATAGGCACTCTCGATATAGCAAGATTGCGGCCGCCATCGACGGCGCCGAGCCGACGCGCGTTCATGGCCAAGGGGCTCTTCAGTGTCACCTGCTATTGTAGGCGCGTGAGGCGGCCGCCATCATGCCAGACCGCCGAGATAGAGCCGCTTGACGATGTCGTTGCCTCTCAATTCGTCGACCGAATCGGCCGCGACCACGATCTCGCCATGGACGATGATGTAACCGCGATCGGCGATGCGGATCGCCTGATTGAAGTTCTGCTCCGCCATCAGCACCGTCAGGCCGAGATGCCGGTTGAGCTCGCCGATCTTGGAAATGGTCTGCGACACCAATAGCGGCGACAGACCGACCGAAGGCTCGTCGATCAGCAGCAGGCGCGGCGACGACATCAGCGCGCGCGCGATCGCCAGCATCTGCTGCTGCCCGCCCGACATGGTGCCGGCAAGCTGCTTCTGCAGCCCCTTGAGCGCCGGAAAGGTCTCGAAGGCGAGTGCGAGGTTGCGATCGATGTTCTGCCGGGCCGCCTTGCGGAAGGCGCCGAGCATCAGGTTTTCCAGCACGGTCAGCTTCGGAAACAGCCGCCGCCCCTCGGGCACCAGCGCCACGCCGAGATCAACGATGGCCTCGGTCGATAGCTTCGTCAGATCGTGCGCGGCGCCGTCGATGGTCAGGATCATGCTGCCGCGCTCGGGCCGGACCAGGCCCGCGACGCATTTCATCAGCGTGCTCTTGCCGTTGCCGTTGGTGCCGAGCAAAGCGACGGTCTCGCCGGCCTCGACGCGCAGGCTGACGCCGCGCAGCGCCTTGACGGCGCCGTAGCCCGCATCGAGGTCGGTGACGGCGAGGCTAAGTGCCAAGATAGGCCTCCTGCACGCGCTGGTTGGCCATCACTTCGTCCGGGGTGCCGATCGCGATGATCCTGCCGGCCTCGAGACACATTACCCGCTCCGAAAAACGCATCACCGCCTGCATGATGTGCTCGATCATGATGATGGTGATGTCCTGGTCGGCAAGGCTCATCAGGAGATCGAGCACCTCGTCGACCTCCGAGCTGGAAAGGCCGGCCATGGCCTCGTCGGAAATCAGCAGTTTCGGATGCGTCGCCATCGCGCGCGCCAGCTCCATCTTGCGCAGTTCCACCTGGCTGAGTTTCGTCGCCGACACGTTGGCCTTCGACGCCAAGCCCATCCGCGTCAGGATCGACATCATGGCTTCGCGCCGATGCGCCTCCGATACGATGACGCTGGCGTCCGCCGCGAAGTCGAGCCCCACCATCAGGTTTTCCGCCACCGTCATGCTCCGGAACGGCCGCGGGATCTGGAAGCTGCGCGCGATGCCGCGGCGCGTGCGGATGTGCGGCGGCAGCCGCGTGATGTCCTCGTCGCGGAACGTCACGGTGCCGGGCTCGGTGCGGAACGCGCCCGAAATACAGTTGATCAGCGTGGTCTTTCCCGAGCCGTTCGGGCCGATCAGGCCGAAGCGCTGTCCGGGAGGGATGTCGACGCTGACATTGTCGAGCGCGGTGAAGCCGCCGAAGCGTTTGGTCAGCGCGGATATCCGCAGCAGGGGGGCTTGCGTTTCGCCGGCCATCATCCTTCGCCCTCGTTGCGTTTGCGGCGAATTTTTCGGACCAGGCCGATGATGCCCTCGGGCGCGGCCACCACGAACAGCACCAGCATGACGCCCAGTACCAGCACGTTGACTTCCGACGAGATGGTAACCGTCAGCAGTTGCTGCGTCACGCCGAGCAGGATGGCCCCGATAACGGGACCCGCCCAATGTGCGGTCCCTCCGATCAGCGACATCGCCAGCGCCGAGACCGAGTAGTTCAGATTGAATGCGGAGGCGGGGTCCGCATACTGCAGATACATCGCGGCGGGCGCGCCCGCCGCACACATCAGCGCCCCGGAGATGACGCAGGCCGTAAGCTTCAGCCGCAGGGTCGGCACCCCCGTGCATTCCGCGGCGAGTTCGTCGTCCTTGAGCGCCTGCAGCCCGCGGCCGATCCATGAATTCTGGATGTAGCGCGAAATTGCCACCGCCAGCACCACCATCACCGCCTGGACGAAAAACAGCATCTCGACGTAATTGTCGAACGGCGCCATCACCGCCGGCCGCTGCAGCTGGATGCCGGACGCGCCGCCGACATATCGCCAGTTGGTGATCGCGGTTTCGATGATGATCGTCGCCGCGATGGTTGCGATCGAGAAGAAGATGCCCTGCATCCGCAGGGTCAGCAGGCCCAGGGCGAATCCCATCAGGGCGCCGACCGCTGCGGCCGCGGCGATCTGCACGGCCAGCGGTACGCCGGTCGCCTTGAACAGGAACACGGCGGTGTAGACACCGACGCCGAAGAAAGCGCTGGTACCGAAATTCACGTAGCCGGCGTAGCCGCCGAGAATGCTCCAGGCCACCGCGAGCACGATGAACTGCAGGATCACGTAGCAGGCGAAGAAGGGATACTGGTTGCTGATGACCTGCGTCATCAGCAGCGCGCCGCCGAGAAACAGCACAGCGCCGATCCAGAAATAGATGCCGTTGCGTTTCATGACCGCCTGCCGAACAGGCCTTGCGGCCGGACGGCGAGCACGCCGAGCAGCATCGCGAAGGAAATGGCCGGCGCCCAGGACGCGCCGAACAGGGTGAGCACGATGGTTTCGGCGACGCCGAGGATGATGGCGGCGACCAGCGTGCCGCTCATGCTGCCGAGCCCGGCCATGACAACGACGCAGAAGGTCCGCCCGATATAGGCGCGGTCGAGTGTCGGCTCGACCGGGGCGACGATGATGAGCAGGGCGCCGGCGATGCCGAGCACGGCCGTGGCGATGCCGAACGCCCATTGCTTGATCCGGATCGGGTTGGCGCCCATCAGCCGCAGCGCCTCCTGGTCCTGCGCCACCGCGCGGATCGCGCGGCCCATGAAGGTTCGCGACAGATACAGCGTCAGCAGGATCGTCAGCGCCGCCGCCACCACGAACGCGACCACCAGCCGGAACGGAATTCGCATGTCGCCGAGCCGCCAGGCCTTGCCGACATAGTCCGCGGTGACCGAGCGCTGGTCGACGCCGAACTGCATGATGATCAGGACTTCGATGATGAAGGCGATGCCGAAGAAGAATGCGATGCCGCGCACGCCGGCGTCGCTGCCGCGCCTTTCGAAGGTTTCGTAGTAGAGGCGATAGGCGACGAGCCCGAACACGAAGAACAGCGGCGTGATCAGCAGCCCCGCCAGCAGCGGGTCGACCCCGTAGTGCTCGTTGAGGAAGTACACGGCGTAGGACGCCAGCACCAGGAATGCCGGATGCGCGACGTGGGGAACGTCGAGCAGGCCGAACGAAATGGACAATCCAAGACTGACCGCCGCATAGAAGCAGCCGAGCAGCACGCCGATCACCACCGCATCGAGCAGCAGTTCCATTGAAAACAAGTGAGGTCCCCCTTGACCCGCGCTCGGGCCGCCCTTGGGCCGCCGCTTTCCCGGTTCTCGCGCCGGGTTATCCGGTCGCTTTGCCCGGGATCATTTGGCCTGATCCCGGGCTGTCGTCATATTTCAGAAAACCGCGAGGCCTATTTTCGTGCGGCCTCGAAGGGCGTGATCAGGTCGCCGGATTTCAGTTTCGCCGGGTACAGGATCACCTGTTTGCCCGGGCTGCGGAACTGCTCCATGTTCTTGTCCTTGATCCCGCGAAACTGGGCTTGCACGACTCCGGTTTCCTTCCACTCGCCGTCCGCCGCGAACGTGATCGACCCGACGATGGTCTTGTGAGTGTTTTCCCGCAGATATTTTGCCAGCGCCTTCTGGTCGAGTGACCCCACGGCCTTGATGGCCTGCTCGATCATCTGGCCGCTGGCGTAACCGTAGGGCGCAAGATAGTAGCCCAGCGGATCGACCTTGGCTTCAATGGCGCGTTTCGTATAGGTCTCGAAGAATGCCTTCGTGCCCTCGGTTTGCATGCCCGGTTCGGGCAGCCATGTGTTGTAGTTGACGACGCCATTGAGGAGCGAACCGAGATTTTCCATGACCGCCCCGAATTGCAGGCCGACCATGCCGCCGCCGAAAAGCTTGACGTTGTCGCCGACCCCGATCTCGTTCACGGCGCGCAGAATTCCGGCCGAATCCGGTGGATAGGACGCGACATAGACGATGTCGGGCTTGGCGGCCTTGAGCGCGCGCAGGATGCCGGAGAATTCAACCGTGCTCGGCGGATAGGCCTGGTCGAACACGACCTGCATGCCGAGCTTGGCCGCGACCTCCCTGGCGGTCTTGGCCAGATTTTGCGCGAATTCCTGGTCGGCTGCGAGCAGCGCAATGGTCTTGCCGCCGGCCTTCTGGCCTAGATCGAGGAAGGTCGTGGCCCAGCTGTCGGCCGGTCCCCATGGCGCATTGTTGAACCACATGTCGTGGCCGACCTTGCTGTTTACCTGGAACGAGAAGTTGCCCATCAGCAGCATGCCGCGCTGCTTGACCAGCGGCATCAGCGGCGCCGTCGGCACGGTCGCGTAGGGGGCGAACAGGATGTCGACCTTGTCGACATCCAGCAGCTTCGAATAGATCGCCGGCGTCTCCGAAGCGCTCGATTTGTCGTCATAGACGACAAGTTCGACCTTGCGGCCGAGCAGGCCGCCCCTGGCGTTGACGTCGTCCCGCCAGACCTCGATGCCGAGCAACGAAGCCTTGCCGCCGCCGGCGAGGCCGCCGGTTTGCGCCATGCTCATGCCGATCTTGATCGGCTGCTGGGCGATGGCGGCCGAGGTCAGTCCCTGGGCCAGCCCCAATACTGCGACGGCGACCGTGCCGCCGAGAAGCGTCCTGCGTTTCATGTGATCCTCCCCTGTGTTTCGCTGTCGTTGCCTGCCCGCGCTCGGATGCTTCGCCCCGATTGTCGCGGACAGAATGGTGTCGTGCCGAAATTGGTCCTCTCGCGCCTCGCGTTGCCGCCTTGGTGGCGCCGTTGCGGGAGGTTAGAACTAAAAATAGCCCGGCCACAAGCCACGATGAAACCCCCGGCACGGCTCCGTTGGCGCGAATAGTGTGCAGCGACGC
>JAYSPJ010000151.1:0-3593 GCA_043722155.1 Bradyrhizobium sp. | reverse complement strand
ATTGGCCGAGGTCTGGCCGAGCGGTTCGACCACCTGATGGCCCTTGGCCCGCAGCGCGGCCAAGGTGTCTTCGGTGAAACCGCGTTCGATCCGCACCACATCCGGCAGCCACTGATGGTGCAGGCGCGGCGCCGCCACCGCGGCCGCGACATCCATGCGGTAATCGAGCACGTTGACGATGACCTGCAGCACCGTCGAGATGATGCGGCTGCCGCCGGGCGATCCCGTCACCAGCACCGGCTTGCCGTCCTTCAGCACGATGGTCGGCGACATCGATGACAGCGGCCGTTTGCCGGGACCGGGCAGGTTGGCCTCGAACCCGACCAGGCCAAAGGCGTTGGAGGCGCCGGGCGCCGCGGTGAAGTCGTCGAGCTCATTGTTGAGCAGCACGCCGGTGCCATCGGCGACCAGGCCGACGCCGTAGGGAAAATTCAGCGTATAGGTGTTGCTGACGGCGTTGCCGCGGCCGTCCACGACCGAGAAGTGCGTGGTGTTGCTGCTTTCGCGCGGCGGCGTCGCCGACAGCGCATCGGTCCACGGCGTGGCGCGGTCGAGGTCGATGCTGGCGCGCTGTCTGGCGGCATATTCCTTCGACATCAGCGTCGCCACCGGCGCGCTGATGAAGTCGGGATCGCCGAGATAACGCGCGCGATCGGCATAGGCGCGTTTCATCGCCTCGATCATGACATGCAGCGAGGGTGCTGCGCCCTGCTTCATGTCCGGCATCGGAAAGCCTTCCAGGATGTTCAGCGTCTCCAGCAGCACGACCCCGCCCGATGATGGCGGAGGCATCGAGATGATCTCGAATCCGCGGTAGCTGCCGCGCACCGGCGCACGAACCACAGGCTGATAGGACTTCAGATCGTCCGCCGTCATGATGCCACCGGCCTCGCGAACCCCGGCCGCCAGCCTTTCCGCGACCGCGCCCTGGTAAAATCCGCGCGGTCCCTGCGCCGCGATGGCCGAGAGCGTCGCCGCTAGATCGGTCTGCACCAGAGTGTCGGCTTCTCGCAGCGAGGTGCCGTCGGTACGGGAAAATATTCTGGCCGAGGCTGGCCAGCGCGCCAGCCGTCGCGCAATGCCGGGCAGTGTGTCGGCCATGTCGTCGGCGATGACAAAGCCATCGCGCGCCAGGGCGATGGCCGGCTTGAGCAGGTCCGCCAGCGTGAACTTGCCGGAGCCGTATTTCTCCAGTGCCAGCGTCAGGCCCGCGACGGTGCCGGGCACCCCGATGCTGAGCGCGGAGTCGCGTGACTTCGCGATATCCGGCTTGCCGTCGGCGCCGAGGAACATGTCGCGGGTGGCAGCCGCCGGTGCGGTCTCGCGGTAGTCGATGGCGATATCTTCGCTGCGCTCCGCCGAGTGGATGATCATGAAGCCGCCGCCGCCGATATTTCCCGCGCGCGGATAGGTGACAGCCAGCGCAAAGCCGGTCGCGACAGCGGCATCGACGGCATTGCCGCCCTGCCGCAGGATATCGGCACCTATTCGCGCGCCGATTTTCTCCTGCGCGACCACCATGCCGTGTTCGGCAGAAACGACATGAGCCGTGCCGGCGGGGATGTATTCGCGGCGCTCCTGCGCGGCTGCCGGCACGCACAACGCGGCAACCAACGCGATTGCGGTGAGTAGTCTGCGCCGTTCGGCTGTGAACGAAACCATCAAACCGTCCATTTTGGATTGAGATCAGCGAAATGACGCAGGCTCTTTGCTGCCACGAATGCTATATGAATTCCGGCGCGAGGGGCAAAACGCCTCTTCGTGATTCGGCAGAATATCTTGAGCATGACAAGCGTTGCCTCGGATGCACGTATTGCTGGTATACAGACGTATCCGCGCCGCGCCGCCGTCGTCAGCTGGATTTTCTTCGACTGGGCCGCGCAGCCTTACTTCACGCTGATCACCACCTTCGTGTTCTCGCCTTATTTCGCCACCCATGTGGCGTCCGATCCGGCGAGCGGGCAGGCGATGTGGGGCTTTGCGACCGCGGCGGCGGGGCTGGTGATTGCACTGTTGTCGCCGGTGCTGGGGGCGATTGCGGACGCCAGCGGCCGCCGCAAGCCGTGGATCGCCGCGTTCGGCGCGCTGCTGGTGATCGGCTCCTCCCTGATGTGGTTCGGAAAACCCGGCGACCCCAGCGTGATTCCAGCGCTGCTGCTAGCTTATGGGATCGCGACCATCGGCATCGAATTCGCCACCGTCTTCAACAACGCGATGATGCCGTCGCTGGTGCCGCCGCACAAGATCGGGCGATTGTCCGGCACCGGCTGGGCCACCGGCTATGTCGGTGGCATTCTCAGCCTGATCCTGGTACTCGGGTTTCTGGCGGCGAACCCGGACAGCGGGCGCACGCTGTTCGGATTCATGCCGCTGTTCGGTCTCGATCCCGTCACGCATCAGGGCGACCGCATCACCGGCCCTTTGACCGCCATCTGGTTCATCATCTTCGTCACGCCGATGTTCCTGCTGACGCCGGATTACCCGGCGAAGCTGCCGGTGCGCGACGCGCTGCGCGCTGGCCTCACTGAACTAAAGGCAACGCTCGCCGAACTGCCGAAACGCAAGTCGATGGCGGCGTTTCTGCTCGCCAACATGATCTACACCGACGGCCTGGTGTCGCTGTTCGCGTTCGGCGGCATCTACGCCGCCGGCACGTTCGGCTGGCACACCATTCAGATCGGCACCTTTGGCATTCTGCTGGCGATCGCCGGCACTTTTGGGGCGTGGCTCGGCGGCAAGCTCGACGATACGCTTGGGCCCAAGCGGGTCATCGCCGGCAGCACGGTGATCCTGCTGTCGTCGATCATTGCCATTCTGCTGGTCGACAAGGACTCGATTTTCTTCGTCAAGGTGGCGCCGCCAACGCCAGGTGGCGCGCTGTTTTCCGGCGTCGCCGAGCGCGCCTACCTGATGCTCGGCTGCCTGATCGGCATGGCCGGTGGTCCGCTGCAGGCGGCGTCGCGCTCGCTGCTGGTTCGCATGGCCCCGAAAGACCGCGTCGCGCAATATTTCGGACTGTTTGCGCTGACCGGAAAGGTGACGTCCTTCGTCGGCCCGCTGTTGATCGGCGTGATCACCGCGGTGACCGCAAGCCAGAAGGCCGGCATGGCTGTGCTGGTGGTATTTTTTGTCGCGGGACTGGCGCTGCTGGCCCGGGTTAAGGATTAGTTCACGCCCGTCATTCCGGGGCGCGCGTCGGCGCAAACCCGGAATCTCTCGCCCATCATCTCCAGATTCCAGATTCCGGGTTCATCGCTTCGCGATGCCCCGGAATGACGAATCTGTCAGTGCCTGAAATGCCTGACACCGGTGAACACCATGGCGATGCCGGCATCGTCGGCGGCCTTGATGACTTCTTCGTCGCGGATCGATCCACCCGGTTGGATGACGGCGGTGGCGCCGGCCTCGATCGCGACCAGCAATCCGTCGGCAAACGGAAAGAACGCGTCCGACGCCACCACCGAGCCCTTGGTCATCGGCGCGGCCAGTTTCAATTCATCGGCGGCATCCTGCGCCTTGCGCGCGGCGATCCGCGCGGAATCCACCCGGCTCATCTGGCCGGCGCCGATGCCGACGGTGGCGAGATCCCTGGC
>JAYSPJ010000150.1:0-4186 GCA_043722155.1 Bradyrhizobium sp. | reverse complement strand
CCGAACAGACTGAGATCTGATCGACCGCGATGCTGGCCGCCCGGCCGTCGAATGCAACAAAGTTGCCCCGGCGGCATGGCTCGCTTCGTCGCTCTGGCGGTGCCCCGCCTACGAGTTGTCATGTCTGACCGTGGCCTCGACCCCAGGGGGCAGCTTCCTGGCGCGGCTGGGAACTGGCGGTCCCGGCCAATAGCGGACGTTCTTCCGACTGAGAACCAAGCCCGGCTACATTCACAATGGCGCGAATTTCACGCATGTCAGCGACCATCAACCTTTGCGGGTTTGGACGCTGATCAGGAATTTGGTCGTTTGATTGGCACCCCTGCCGAGAGCACGCGCCTCTGTGTTCGGGGACACGCGCAAAACGTAGGACTGTCCTGGAATCAGATTTGCCAAGGAGATTGTCTCCACGCGATTGTTCTGTTGCAACGACGACATCCCATCCGCCAGAAGGTTGCCCTCGGCATCAAGTAGTACGATGTGCGTTTCTTCGCCACTAAGCAGCGCGACTTCTGCATCCTGTTGGTGCTGGAAAGCGAAGAATCGATCGTCGCCATGGAGGATAAAAGAAGACGCTGGCGGATCACCTGGTGTAATTCTGCGAGGCGGCTCTCTTCGTGGAACAGGTACGCCCAGGGAGAATGGATTGAGGTTGAGCGTCTGATAAGCCCCGAACATGTACCGCCCCCGATTTGAACTTTGGACTTTTATGCGCCATTTCCCACTTGCGTCCACCGGAGCTTGAACCGTCGTCGCGTCATGTTGGACCACGATACCTGCGGGGTTAAACAATCTCACTGCGACCGGCCAGTCCGAAGAAAGGACACTAAAGACAAACCTGTAGAGGGACGACGGGGTAAGCTCAAATTCATAATAGTCTTGGTCGAGCGAGGTGTGGTGATTAACTTCAAACTCACCGGTACCTGGGCTCGCCGCAGTCGAAAGCGTTTCGTTCGGCTCGAACATGTCAGGAGCTAATCCGACGGGCTTGATCGCAAAAGTCATGTTGTAGAAGTTGGGGGCAGCGGAGCTCATGACCCATCGATAAGAGCCTGGGGGCATCAAATCAGCGTGATATGTTTGTTGGTTCGCAATAATATTAGTGGACACACCGGAAGGGCCCATTTCACCTGAGGCACCATCGCGCATCAATTTCGGGACCAAGACTCCCAGGCCCGTCATATAGACGAGCTGGAGATCGATGCTCGAATAATCCGTCAGTTCAAACCGGTAATGATCCACGTCGGAGGAAGAAGCGATCGTAAGTTTGGGGATAGTGGTGGAGCCAATGGTGGGCGCGTCTCCGGGTATATCGTTTGGCTCCGTGCGGTCGTGCGGCAATTGATTGTTTGCGGCCGCTTTCACAGCCAAAAACGCGTTCACATAGCGCGAGACGGTTGGGTCGACTGAATCAGTCCAAGCGGTGCTTTGAAGGATTGAGAGTACGTCGGTGGCATTGAGAGCTGGATCCATTGCTTTCATCATTGCGACGATTCCGGCTACAAATGGCGCAGATGCGCTCGTTCCTCCGAACGATTTGAACGTCCCGATGGCCGTGCCAGTGCTGCCTTCCGGCATCGTCGCGATGGGGGAAGGCGCAAAGATATTCACGCGATCACCATAGTTTGATATAGGGAGCTTGGTGTTCGAGCCGGTCGTGATCGCACCGACGCAAATCGATAGTGCGCACGGCCACATACTCTTTGCAACGACGTCACCGCCATCATTTCCGGCAGCAGCTATGATTGTCATGCCTGCGTCGTATGCTTCCGCAAACTCCTTGAGATAGCCATAAAGAATTCGGTCGACTCTGCAATATTCGTTGCAGTCGCCGCCAAAGCTCATTGATACGATGTCTGCTCCCCAGAAGCGAGCTGTACGCAGCGCACGAGTCACCTGCGAGTCCGTAAGCTCTACCTTAAACAGCATGAGGTCGCTCACCTGCCCACCAGTACCCGCTTCGCCCGATGAATTTCCCACCGTACCTGCTGCAACACCCGCGGCGCTGTTGCCATGCCAAGGGCAAGGGGATCCCCCTGTGCACGTGCCTGGGTTCACGCCATCCGCGACGTAGTCATCGCCCTGGAAATCATACTGAAAAGGATTGGCTGGCAGATCAGACAATCCTGCCGAATCTTTGAAAGGTTGCCCAAGGGTGTCAAGCCAGAAACCTCCATCAATAATTGCGACGTAAATACGTCGGGCAATGTCATGGGCGGAGACAAACTGCCATGCGGCGGAAACTGATGCCTTGCTTCCAATGGCCTGATAGCCTAATATGTTGAAGCCGTTTTGAAATGCGCCGGGGCCGGCCGCTGTCGTCATCTCAACAGTCGAAAAAAGCATGTCGCCGCCGGACTCAGCCACATAGTTCAATGAGATAGGAAATCCCAAGGACTTGCCGTGCGCCACCAGCGCAAGCATCCTTGCGCCTGCTTCAGACGAAATGCGCCACTCGCCAGTAAAACCTAGCGATTGTGAATCGTTTGCAAATGAATCAAGCGTAAATGTCGAAGCATCGACATAGAGCGTGTAGCTGGTCGGCACGGCAAAGCTAGGATCCATCTTGCGATTCAATTGCTGCGGTGGAACAGGAACGGCGTTGTCGCCGATCACAACCCCGCCCGAAAATGACAACACTCCTGAGAGGTCAGATACTCGAGTTGGTGTGACGATGATCTCGTTCGCGACAAACGTGGAAACCACGCCGCTTGGATCTCCAAAAGCGGCCAGGGTACGAGGACCCCGGGGCCCTGGTGATAGCGAGCTCGGCTTCGGAACGAGCGATGTGTCGACAACCCAGGTGAATGGGCCCTCCTCCCGATCAAGACGATTAGCCATGATCACTTCGGCAGTCAGCGGGTTTGCGCCTTTTGCAACTCTGGGCTGCCCCGCGCAGGCAGTTAACAGAACATATGCGAACAAAGTAATCGGTGCCAAATAAAAGAATCGGAACTGACTCATTCGCTCCTCCTATTGCGTTTTGGCAAGCGGAACCTTGACGATCGGCCGCCGCTCTCAGAGCCCGTGTTGTAGTGCCCAGCGGTCCCGGCTAGCGGGCGAGGCTCACATCAGCGGCACATTGTGCCCCAAAGTACGAAGGCCAGCCCACGATAATTGTACGGCGTCTCACCTCAAGTTATCGTCGAATATTCACGATCGAGGAGCATTCCCTTTAACGCCTTGTCAGGCGCGTCAAACTCGTGAGTACCGACGTCGATCCCTTCAGGCATGGCAGTGGCCGCACGTTGGGTCTTTCAACTAATCCAAATTTAACACCGGCGAAGGCCGCTATGGGTCGACAGCGCCAGTTCGTAGCCGTCGGATGCAGCCGTTCGGCACCGAGATTGTCGAGACCGTCGGCCGGCCTCCGCGAACGACTGCTGTCGCCATCTCGGATTTGCCCGGCGGCTCCGGCGAAGGTCAAGTTCCAAAGTAGACCGGTCGTTCACTGAGAAAACGCCGCCGGCTGCTATGGGTCGGGAGCCGGTGCTGGTCAGGCGCTGCCGAGTGGCTGTATTAATCAGTTCCCGTCCTCTGAGCCGAACGCGCCGAACGGCATCTTCGGCCGAAAGCAGTCGATTCCTTGGACCGGCGCTCGACGTTTTCACGTTGCCGTATGTGGCGATCAAGCAAGGCCAACCGACAGCTTGATCGACGGTGGTTGGAATGCAGCACACATCATTTGGTCCCGGCATCTACGGCCTGCGCGATCCGGATGAGTTCGATGGCCTTGTCGACCCCATAAGCGATCACCTGGTCTGGCGCGACCGTTTCGCTGAAAGCCTTCGCCAGGATGCGGACCTCCTTCTGTCCGGCGGCCTGCGAGCCCAGCGTCACCCACAGGTAGACCGTCTGGTTGACCTTGTTCCAATCCTCGCATTTGCTCAGGCAGACGCCGCGTGGATCGCCGGCAACGGCCGTGTTGAACCGGCCGCTCAGGCCCGTCGCGTCGCCCAGCGCGTTAGCGATACCGCCGATGGCCAGGCCGCGCGTGAAGTTGTTCAGACTCGCGTTGAGCGCCGCAGCGTTCAACGCGACACCGGCCGTGGTCTGCACCACGTCGGCCGTTGTTACCTGACCGTTTTCCCTGGCCAGCTTCAACGCCTTCTCGGTCGTCTCGCCGATCGGCGCCTTCACGCCCTTGTAAAACTTCGGCCCGCCCATCAACGCGATGTCGCCGCGA
>JAYSPJ010000149.1:0-5037 GCA_043722155.1 Bradyrhizobium sp. | reverse complement strand
TCGCATCAAGCTGACCTCGCTGACGGTGATCGCGGGCACCCATGGTCCGCAGCGCGCCACCATGAAGCTCGATGTCGACGGCGTGATCAAGATCGAGGAAGCCGAGGGCAACGGCCCGGTCGATGCGGTGTTCAACTGCATCAAGCTCCTGGTGCCGCACGAGGCCAAGCTGGAACTGTATCAGGTCCACGCCGTCACCGAGGGAACCGATGCGCAGGCCGAGGTGTCGGTGCGGCTCGCCCATGAGGGCCGCTCGATGACCTCGAAGGCCTCCGATCCGGATACCCTGGTGGCCTCGGCCAAGGCCTATCTCGGGGCGCTGAACAAGATCGTCATGAAGCGCCAGCGCGACATGCCGGCGGCCGCCGCAAGCTGAGTGCCTTAAAGGGAAGCAGGTTCCGATAACAAAGTGAAAACGTGGCGCCCTCGGCGTCACGTTTTGCGTTGCAACATCGGTTTTCAGCGGTCCCTGCGAACGGGCAATGGCGTTTCGGCCGGCTTCTCTGTATTGGTTCGGCTGGCATACAAGGCAGGGAGTGGCGCCCGGGCGCTCCGTAAAAATCATGCTGGAGGACACATGCATAAATTGATCATGGCGGCGTCGGTCGCAGCATTGGGCCTGATCGGACCGGCATCGGCGCAGGCGCCGATCGTCATCAAGTTCAGCCACGTCGTCGCGCCGAACACGCCGAAGGGGCTGGCTTCCGAAAAATTCAAGGAACTGGCCGAGAAGTACACCGCCGGCAAGGTCAAGGTCGAAGTCTATCCGAACTCGCAGCTCTACAAGGACAAGGAAGAGCTGGAGGCGCTGCAGCTCGGCGCGGTCCAGATGCTGGCGCCCTCCAACGCCAAGTTCGGCCCGATCGGCGTCAAGGAATTCGAGGTGTTCGATCTGCCGTATATCCTGCCGGACCTGAAGACGCTGCGCAAAGTCACCGACGGTCCGCTCGGCGCCAAGCTCCTGAAGCTGCTCGACGCCAAGGGGATGACCGGGCTGGCCTATTGGGACAATGGCTTCAAGGTGATGAGCGCCAACAAGAAGCTGCTGATGCCCGCCGATTACAAGGGCATGAAATTCCGCATCCAGTCATCCAAGGTGCTCGAGGCGCAGATGCGGGCACTGGGCGTGATTCCGCAGGTCATGGCGTTCTCCGAAGTCTATCAGGCGCTGCAGACCGGCGTCGTCGACGGTCAGGAAAATTCCTGGTCGAACATCTATACCCAGAAAATGCACGAGGTGCAGAAGTACATCTCCGTCACCAATCACGGCTACATCGGCTACGTCGTGGTCGTGAACAAGAAGTTCTGGGACGGGTTGCCGGAAGATATTCGCGGCCAGCTGGACAAGGCCATGAAGGAAGCCACCGCTTACGGCAACGGCCAGTCGCAGAAGGAAAACGACGATGCGATGGCGGAGATCAAGAAATCCGGCAAGAGCGAGATCATCACGCTGACGGCCGAGCAAGATGCCGCCATGCGCAAGGCGATGGAGCCGGTCTACAAGGACGTCGCAGGCCGCATCGGCCAGCCGCTGATCGACGAGTTCCTCAAGGAGACGAGGGGCGCGACCAACTAGGACGACATCAGGGCTTCCGCGCTTCGGGGCGGAGGCCCTGCCTTGTCTGGGGGCGCGGCCGGCTTGAGGCCGCGGGGGGAAAGGGCGCGCAGGATCATCCAACCCGTTGCGGGTTTGGCATGACCGGCACGGGGGGTATTCATGTTTCTACGCATCCTCGATCGGCTTGAGGAACTTCTGATTACGTTTCTGATCGCCGCGGCCACCGTGATCATTTTCATCGCGGTGGCACACCGCTATCTGGTCGGCATCCCCCTGTTCTATCCGCTGCTGTTTCCGATCAATCTCGCCTGGGCACAGGAACTCTGCATCATCATGTTCGTGTGGATGGCGAAGTTCGGCGCGGCCTATGGCGTGCGAACCGGCATCCATGTCGGCGTCGACGTGCTGGTAAATCAGCTCAGTCCGGAAAAGCGCAAATTCACTGTCATGTTCAGTCTGCTGTGCGGCGCGCTGTTTACGTTCGTCGTCGGCTCCATGGGCGCGAAATTCGTCTATGGGCTGTACCACACCGACCAGGTGACGCCCGACATGGAAATGCCGAGCTGGATCATCTATCTCTGCGTTCCGCTCGGCTCCTATTTGATGTGCTTCCGCTTCCTGCAGGTGGCCCGCAATTTCTGGCACACCGGCCATTTGCCCCACCACGACGAAACGCAGGTCGAGGGCATCGAGATCGATGCTCCGGGTGCCGGCGCTGCGGGAATCACCCGATGAGCGCCGCCTTTATCTTCGGTCTTCTGATCGTGCTGATGCTGACGGGCATGCCGATCTCGATCTCGCTCGGCCTGACGGTGCTGTCGTTTCTGTTCTTCATGACCACGGTGCCGATCGAATCCGTGGCGCTCAAGCTGTTCACCGGGATCGAGAAGTTCGAGATCATGGCGATCCCGTTCTTTATCCTCGCCGGCAATTTTCTCACCCATGGCGGCGTCGCGCGGCGAATGATCGAGTTCGCAAGGACCATGATTGGTCACTGGGCCGGCGGTCTCGGCATCGCTGCGACGATGGCGGCGGCGCTGTTTTCAGCGGTGTCGGGATCCTCGCCGGCGACCGTCGTGGCGATCGGGTCGATCATGTTGCCGGCGATGTTGTCGGTCGGCTATCCCAAGCGATTTGCCGCCGGCGTTATCGTCACCGGCGGTGCGCTTGGTAATCTGATTCCGCCCTCGATCATCATGGTGATCTATGCGGTATCGACCAGCGGCGCGGTTTACTTCGGCCCGGCCGGTGAGCGGGTCAGCTCCGCATCGGTCGGGCAATTGTTCATGGCCGGCATGGTGCCGGGCGTGATCCTGGCGATCATGCTCTCCACCACCACCTGGTATCGGGCGTGGAAGAACGATTATCCGCGAGTTCCCAAGGCGACGTGGGGCGAGGCCTGGCGCGCGTTCCGGGAATCGATTTGGGGCATTTCCCTGATTGTCGTAGTGCTCGGCGGCATCTATCTGGGCTGGTTCACGCCGACCGAAGCCGCGGCCATGAGCGCGGTGTACGCCTTCCTGATCGAAATGTTCATCTACAAGGATCTGCAGCTCAAGGACGTGCCCAAGGTCCTGCTCGTGTCCGCGAACATGAGCGCGATGATCCTCTACATCGTCACCAACGCGGTGCTGTTCTCGTTCCTGATGACCAGCGAGCAGATTCCGCAGGCGATGTCCAACTGGATTACCGACAGCGGCATCAACTGGATCACCTTCCTGCTGGTGGTCAACGTGCTGCTGCTGCTGGCCGGCAATGTGATGGAGCCGACGTCGATCGTTCTGATCATGGCGCCGATCCTCTATCCGATCGCGGTCAAGCTCGGGATTCATCCGGTCCATTTCGGCATCATCGTCGTGGTCAATATGGAAATCGGCATGTGCCATCCGCCGGTCGGCCTCAATCTCTATGTCGCCTCCGGGATCGCCAAGATGGGCATCACGGAATTGTCGATAGCGGTGCTGCCATGGCTGATCACGCTGCTGGTTTTCCTCGGCATCGTGACCTACGTTCCGGAGCTCTCGCTGTGGCTGCCGCGCGCGCTCGGCATGCTCTGAAACGGAGAATTGCAAACGCTTGGCAGCTGCAGATTACATCTTGGTAAGTGTAGCCACTCTGTCCAAACTGTAAGTTGATTGGCGGGCTCGGCGCGCTCATCTTCAGGCTACCCTTCCAAGGAGGTTCGCATGAAGAAGTTCGCCATCGCCGGGGTCGCCGTGCTCGCCATCGCCGGGTCGACCGCGGTTTATGCCCAGCATCACCGTCCGTGGTCTCATCACCATGAGCGGATCAACCCGGAGGACAGGGCGGCCTTCACCGACGCGCGGATCGCCGCGGTCAAGGCCGGCCTGAAGCTCAACGCCGACCAGGAAAAGCTGTGGCCGCCGGTCGAGGCCGCGGTGCGGGATTTCGCCAAGCTGCGGATCGATCGCGCCAATGCGCGGATGAACGCGCAGCGCGACGATTCCAGAGATGCCCAGAAATCCGATCCGGTGACGCGCCTGCGCGACCGCGCCGAGACCATGGCGACTACGGCGGCGGCGATGAAGCGTATCGCTGAGGCGGCGGATCCGCTCTACAAGACCCTCGACGACGGCCAGAAACGCCGCCTCGCCATCCTGACCCATATGGAAGGCCGGTTCGGCCGTGGACGCCACCATGGATACCAGCGCGGCATGGACCGCGACGACGGCGGCCGGGATCGCGACTTTGAGCGGGACCGGGGCGGCGGGTCGGGCCGCGAGCGTGGCGACCGGGGCGGCCCCGAGCGGCTCTAGCGGGCCGTCGTCTTCGAACGATCGAAATACGGCAAAAGCCGCCGGATTCCGGCGGCTTTTTCGCTTTTCCGTTCCGCTGACATGACCGGGGAATACCCCTCCGCTTTGCTGGACATCGGGGAATCGCTTTGCTAAACGACGCCCTCTTGTGAAGGCTTTTCCGGACCAGTTCCGGGCGCATAGCTCAGTTGGTAGAGCAGATGACTCTTAATCATCGGGTCCCAGGTTCGAGCCCTGGTGCGCCCACCAAGCTTTTCAAGCACTTGGCACAATAGCCACCGCACAGAACGCGAACCGTTTTACAGCTGATTTGCAGCTTTGTTCTCGCCTCAAGCTTTAACGCTGCAGCTTCGGCAAAATGAACGTCGACAGCTATCGCCGTGCCGCGACAATCATCCTCTCGCCGCGACCGTCAAAATGGCCATCCTGATTGTCGCTGTGTTCCCATCCATATTGTCGCGCTACAGATGCGCGACCAGCTGATTTCGCGCCGCATCACGCTCGACGAAGTTAATGACGGGTTGCCGCAAGAGAGTTTCAGCGTCTTCGGTCCACGGTAGACCGCAAGGAGGCAGAGGCGGCTTTTGCCGAAAAGTGGGCATCTTCGCTTAGGGCACCCGCCGCAATAACCGCTACGGTTTTCTGTGGGTACGGGGCTTGATCGTATAGTTCCACTCAGGATGGAATGCATCGCCCTCGATG
>JAYSPJ010000148.1:0-6403 GCA_043722155.1 Bradyrhizobium sp. | reverse complement strand
GGTGGAAGGCGCAAATACGGACGGCGAAGCGATGCGCTTGTTGTCTAGTATGGGAGGCGTAACCATATGCTATTCCAACCTCTTGACGCTGCCAGCGGGGAATCGCCCATGACCGATGCGAACCGAAGATCTCATTGGGAAACGGTTTACACGACGAAGGGGGAAAATGAAGTCAGCTGGTTTCAGGAAAGTCCCGCGCCATCGCTCGAATTGATCAATCGTGCCGGCCCGACGCCGAAATCCGCCATCGTCGATATCGGCGGCGGCGCATCACGTCTTGTTGATAGTCTCGTCGCGCGCGGGTTCAAGCACGTGACGGTGCTGGACATTTCCGAAGCCGCACTCGAAGCCGCCAAGGCGCGGCTCGGTGAACGAGCAAGCGAGGTGGAGTGGATCGTCGCGGACGTCACCAAGTGGCACCCGGCGCAAACGTTCAACGTCTGGCATGACCGGGCTGCCTTCCATTTCCTGATTGATGCCGCGGATCGTTCCGCCTACGTCACGCGCATGAAACAGGCGGTCAAGCCCGGCGGCTATGTCATCATTGGCACATTCGCGGTCGATGGTCCGGAGAAATGCAGCGGCCTGCCGGTCAACCGATACGACGCGGCGAGTCTTGCCAGCGAACTGGGCGAAGGCCTTGAACTGCTGGAATCGCGGCGGCACGATCATTCGACGCCGTGGAATTCCGCGCAGCGTTTTCAATTCTGCATTTTCCGGCGAGCCGCTTGAATGGATTCGTGCTGCATGGCCTCGATCCCGAAACGGGACGTGCGTTCATCGGGCGCGGGGCCTATTCTTGCGCGCGCGTTCCAATCACGAATCTGAACCGCTTGTCGCGGAATGCGAGATTGCGAAGCTGGACGGCTTCGAAGCCCGCATCCGTCGACGGCCAGTTTCATTCGAGCCGTCGAATGGATCGTTTTGGTTGGCGCTTCGGTAGCACTTTGAGGTTAGCGCGGAAAAAGCCTGCGAGGCGTCCTCCAATCGAGGGAACGATCGCTAGATCGGCTCGTATGTCTCGGATGCGCAGTTGTCGTCGGGCTCGGCGCGCCGGCGATCGATGATCATGCCGCCGCTGATGATGACGCGATAGGTCTCGGCGCCCAGCGGCTTGCCCATCACCGACGTCAGTTCGGCCCTGACGCACGCGGTCCAGCCCGCGCCCCTGACCTCGCGGTGCGGCGGCGATACCCGCACATCGCGCGGGTTCGAGGCTGCCATGAACACCGAATCCAGTTTTTCACGCACCAGCTGCTTGACGTCGGGCGGCGGTTCCGGCGGCGGCGCCTCGGCGGCCTTGTTGCGCATGAACTCCGGCACCGGCGAGCGGCTGTCGGCGAAGCCGCAGCCCGCCAGTACCAGCGTCCCGCCGACCATCAACGCCACGTGAAAAAAGGGTTGCCGCATCCGTTGGTTTTATCCTGCGCCGGTTAAAATTGCCCGCAATTGAGGTCAAGTCGCGCTTCCGGATCATCAACACTTGCTGAAACCGGTCCCCGGAGGCGCCGCGGTGTCTCGCCACCCCCCAGGGTTTGCCACGATCGCCCCGCGGGGTAGATTGGCGACTGAGATGGCAGGGAGACCGGGCGATGAAGACCTTCACGGTTGCGATTGCGGTGGCGATGATGGCTGTGTCGGCCATGCCGGCACACGCCCAGGCCTCGCGGCCCAAGGAGGAGGCCAGGAAGACCGAGGAGAAGAAGCCGGTGGTCGACGAGAAGGCCTACAAGGCCGCGCTCGAGCGGATTCCCGAATCCAAGGAAAAATACGACCCGTGGGGCGTCGCACGGCCCGCGGAACCCGCCAGGAAAGCAAAATGAGCAAAACCGGAAGGTATTCGCGATCGGGGCTTGAACCTCGGCGCTGATACGACTGACCTATTCGATAGCCTGGAGGTTCGCCATGATCAGTTCTGTCCTTCGTCCCATGCTTCTCGCCGCGGGAATCCTGCTGGGGTCGCACGCAGCACTTGCCGAAAACCGTGTCGCGCTCGTGATCGGCCAGTCGAACTATCGCGCCGTGGTTCCGCTGCCCAATCCGGCCAACGACGCCAAAGCCGTGTCCCAGATGCTGACCGAATCCGGCTTCGAGGTGTTGACCGCCGCCGATCTGTCGCAGAACGAACTGCGTGCCAAGGTCGGCGACTTCGCGGCCAAGGTGGCCGAGAAAGGCCCCGATACCGTCGCGCTGGTGTTCTATGCGGGCCACGGCCTGCAGATCGACGGCGAGAATTTTCTGGTGCCGGTCGACGTCGATCCGAAGCGTGAAACCGACATTCCGCTGCAGGCGGTGCGTCTCAACGACATCCTGAACACGCTTGCCTCGGTGCCGAGCAAGACCCGCATCCTGCTGCTCGATTCGTGCCGCAACAACCCGTTCCCCGATATCAGCAAGACCGCCGCGCGGGGGCTCGCGATCGTCGATGCCAAGACCGGCGCTCCCGGCACCTTCATGTCGTTTTCGACGTCGCCCGGCGCCGAAGCCGAAGACGGCAGCGGCGCCAACAGCCCCTACACCACCGCGCTGCTCGCGGTGGCCAAGCAGCCCGGGCTTTCGATCGAGGATACCTTCAAGCGCGTGCGCGTTGCGGTCAACAAGGCGACCGAGGGTCGGCAGACGCCCTGGGACAGTTCCTCGCTGACCGATGACTTCAGGTTTGTCGGTCCAGCCGTTGCAGGTCCAAAGCTTGCTTCCGCCAAGAAGACGGTCGACGAATGGAAGCGCGACTTGAAAGGCAAGCCGGCCGAGGCCGCCAATGAACTGATCGTCGCCGACGGCACCGACGAGGCCTATGAAGCCTTCGCGGTGCTCTACGCGCAAACGCCGCTGGGCTTGCAGGCGCGCGACTGGCTCGATCGTCACCGCCGCATGAAGGCCTGGAACAACGCCATCTTCCTCAACACCGCGGCTGGCTATCGCGCCTTCATCGCGCAATATCCCGACAGCGATCTCACGCCGACCGCGCGCAGACTCGAAGAGCGGCTGCGCAATCGTCCGAACTTCGTCGCGACGGTCGCGACCGGCGGCGGTGCGGCGAACGCCTCCGGCGCGGTGGCCACTGGCCCGGCAGGCGGTCCGAACCAGCCGATCAATGCCTCGCTCGGCCCGACCTGCCCCTGCACCACGCCGACCTTGCCGCTGAAGAAGGTCGATGCGCCGCCGAAGAAGCGCACCGAGCCCGATCCGCCCAAGCGCGTCGACCGTGCGCCGCCGAAACGTTATGTCGACGACGACGTCGTGGTCGTTCGCCGTCCGCCGCCGCGCGACTATTACGAGCCGGCGCCCGGACCGTCGATCGGCATCGGTATCGGCATTGGCGGCGGTTACGGCGGCGGCGGTGGTTACGGCGACCGGGGCGGTGGCTATCAGGGCCGATCGAGAAGCGGATACTGAGGCTGGCCCTTGCAACGGATTTTCGCCGGCGTCAGCGATATCCTGTTGATGCTTGCGATCGGGCTGGCGGCAGCCGCGGCCTGGCGCTGGCGCCGCCGTGCC
The DNA here is from genome assembly GCA_043722155.1 of Bradyrhizobium sp. Classification (GTDB taxonomy): domain Bacteria; phylum Pseudomonadota; class Alphaproteobacteria; order Rhizobiales; family Xanthobacteraceae; genus Bradyrhizobium. The sequence continues at coordinate 2,905 of JAYSPJ010000148.1, read as the reverse complement.
AGACTGCGCCGAACCATTGCCGGGTAATGGGTTTGGGTACGTGCGGCGAAGCGGCGACTATGCCTGGGTGTCGCCCCACCACAATGCGCCCGCGAAGATCGCAAACATGGCGACTACAGCGACGGAAACCAGAATCGAATCGAGGGGCATGGCGGCATTCTCCAGAAAAAGAATGTACAAATCTGGCCGAGCGCGGCCGTTCCTTTCATTGATCTGGATCAATGCAGGCGGCCAGGCCGGCAGCCCGGCAGCCCGGCGAACCGGCTTCAAGGCTCCCGGCGCACTGGCACGATAGGGGCCGAGCCGGACTTGGCGGAGGCATCGGGGCAACGACCCGAACGGGCATGGCTGGACGTTATGGCAGCACCGGAGCGTCAGCTACCGCCATGGCCGGCGGTTCGAGCGCGCCGTCCCGCAACGAATAGATGTGGTCGAATCGATCGAAAATCTTCTCGTCGTGGGTGACTACGATGACGGCGCTTCGGTGTTCCTCCGCAACTTTCCGCAGCATGTCCATGACGGTGCCGGCACGCTGCGAATCGAGCGCAGCGGTGGGCTCATCGGCCAGGATGATACGCGGATCGTTGGCGAGCGCGCGGGCAATCGCCACGCGCTGCGCCTCTCCACCTGAAAGTTCCCCGGGCATGGCGTCCTTGCGTCGCTCGATGCCGAGATAGGTCAGAAGCTCGATCGCACGGATCCTGGCCTGCGCCGGGCTCGCCCCGGCCAGAATGCGGGTGACCGCGATATTCTCCCAGGCATTGAGAAACGGCAGGAGATTATGGGACTGGAAAATGAATCCGATTTTCTCGAGCCGCAGCCCGCGCAGATCGGCGCGCAGCCACTTGCCGTCATAGACCAATTCGCCGTTGAGCCGCATGCTCCCGGAATTCGGCTCGAGAATGCAGCCGATCACGTTGAGCAGCGTGCTCTTGCCCGATCCGCTCGGACCCCGCAGGCCAATCACGGTTCCCGGATAAACATCGAGCGAAACCTCGCGAAGCGCATCGACACGGGTCGGCCCCTCGCCGAAATGCTTGCTGATCCCCCTGACTTCGACGACGGGCTGTTCGGCCATGGCTACCCCGCGAGTGCCGAAGCAGGATCGATCTTGAGCGCGGTGCGCACGCCGAGCGCGCTCGCAAGCAGGCAAGCGACAATCACCACCCCGAACAGAGCGGCGGCGTCCGCAGGCTCGAGAACCACCCGGCGCGGGAAATAGCCGTGGCCCGCGCCGATCAGCGCGGCCCCGGCCAGGAAGCTGATGACGCCCATGGCAATAGCCTGCTGGACGATCAGCCCGACGATGCGGCGATCGGGCGCCCCGATCAGCTTGAGGGTCGCAATCGCCTTCTTCTTGTCGATCGTCATCGTGTAGATGATGAGGCCGACGATCACGGTCGACACCGTGAGCAGCAGGCTCGTGAACAGGCCGATCTGGCGGCGCGCGCGATCGATGACGGAACGTGCAAGAACGGTTTCCTGGTCGTCCTGGGTGAGCGCCGAGAGATGCTTCCATCGCACGATATCCTGCGCGAAGCGGTTTGCATCCACGCCCGGCAGCAGCCTGACCACAATGGCGTTCACCGTGTCGGTGGTTCCGGTCGCGCCGGCGGAGCGTACGGATTCTCGTCGCGCGGCCGCCGGCGCCAGGTCGAATTGCAGCTTCTGGGCGTCTCGCAGCGTGACGAATATGACGGGATCGCCGCCCGAGGCCACGAGGTTGCTGGTCAAGCCCACCACCGTAAACGTATCGCGCCCGAGCCTGATCTGCTCTCCGAGAGCGAGCCCCGCGCCGCGGTCAGCGACCGCCTCGTAGCGGCTGCGCAGGATCGGCCGTCCTTCAACCACCAACGGCGCTTCGCCCGGCCGCGCGATCTGCGCGCCGACGACCATCAGGCGTTTGGTTTGGCCGCGGTGCTGCGCGTCGATATTCTGATAGGAGACGCCACCGGCCGCGGCGACGCCCCATTGCGCCGCAACAGCCTCGCGGGTGTCGCCCGGCAGCCGTGAAGCCTCCGCGAAGGGACCGCGCGTACCACCTTCCACGACCCAGACCTGCGCACCCGCGGCGCGGACGAGGCCGAGCGATTCCACGACCAGGCCGCGATAGATGCCGACCATGGCGAGCACGATGCCGAGCAGCAGGCTGAGCCCGAGGCATGTCAGCAGGAAGCGGCCGAGATTGTGCCTGATGTCCTTGAGCGCGAGATTCACGTTACGAACCGTCGCTCGGGCGCGCGGCGCGGCCTTCGCGCAGATCGGTCCGTTCGTCGGCCACGACCTGGCCCTGCACGTCGGACGTAATCCGGATACGCCCATCGAGCAGACGTTCGCCCAACTGCACCCGCTGCCTGGCGAGCCGGCCGTTCTGCAGCGTCCAGATCGTGCCGGATCGGCTGTCGTAGCCTTCCACGAATTTGATCGGAACGAAAACACCGCTCGGAATGGTCTGCTTGACGATCTCCACTTCCGCCTGCTCGCCGAGGTATCGGATCTGGTGCTCCGGATTGCAGACCCGGCACCGCACATAGACGCGGCGCTCTTCGGTGAGGCGGTCGTTCTCCTGATCGATACGGACAACTTCCGTCTCGAATGTGCGGTTCGGTTCGGATCGCAGGCGCACGAAGGCGCGCTGGCCGATATTCACCCCTCCGGCCAGGGCTTCGTCCACATAGGCTCTGACCCAGATCGAGTCGGGCGCGATCAGCGTGAACACCGCTTCGCCCGCATTCGCGATCCCGCCGAGCTCCTTGCCGCGAGCGATAACTCTCGCATCGAACGGCGCCCGCAACTCGTGCTGAGCGAGCACGACCGCATCGATCTGGCGCTGGGAGGCGGCATCGTCCTGCAGCACGGCGGCGATCCTGGTGTCCGCTTCGATGATCCTGGCATCGCCGAGAGC
>JAYSPJ010000147.1:0-1804 GCA_043722155.1 Bradyrhizobium sp. | reverse complement strand
CCGCCGGCCGCGACACGGTCGGGATAACTCATCAATCGTACCGATTGATCGCTCTGCATGTCCACGAGGATCTCGATCCGCTCGCCCGGGCCCAACCGGACGCGACGCAGCCGCGCCGGCTGCTCCAGCAGCCCTCCGTCGGAACCGACGACAATCAAGTCGGCGCCGTCGTCGCGGCCCAGCGTGTAGATGCGGGCATTCGAACCGTTGAGGATTCGCAGGCGCGTACGTTGCCGGCGCAGAACGACATGAGGGTTGGCCGTCCCGTTCACCAGCACGACGTTGCCCTTGTAGCCCATCATGACGTCATGCATCGTGAGGTCATAGTCGAAGCTTCCATCGGCTCCGAACCGGCGGTCCTGGATCACCAGCGGAATATCGTCGACGCCATAGTCCGACGGCAGACGCAGCGATTTACTCTGTTCGTCCTCGATCAGGAACAGGCCGGCAAGCCCGCGCAGCACCTGCTCTCCGGTCTGCTCCATCAGGTGCGAATGATACCAGCACAGCGATGCCTTTTGCTTGATGGCGAACGAGGTCTCCCAGACCGTCCCGGGTTCGACAACCTGATGCGGGCCCCCGTCACTGGCCGCCGGGAGGCGCAAGCCGTGCCAATGCAATGTGGTCGGCTCGGTCAGGTCATTTTTCACCCGCATCGTGACACGATCGCCTTCGCGGCAGCGAATCGTGGGGCCCAGATACGCCCCGTTGATTCCCAGCGTGGGCGTCGAGATCCCCGACAGGAATTCGGACTTCCCGGAAGCCACACGCAGTTCGTAGATTTTTCCATCGGCTCCGGGCACCCCCTCGAGCAGCGGCGGCACCTTGAGCGGGTTGGCAAAGCGTCCGGCGGCAGCCGCGCCTGGCCGCGATGCGGTCAGAAGCGCGGCGCCTGCCGCCGTCGCTCCCAACAAAATGCCTCGACGGGAAATCATGTGACCGAACCTGAATGTGGGCGGTTGCATAGCCAGCCTCCGATTCCGCCGTTCCTCGTTGAGCTAGATCAAAGTCGCGCTTCACGGACCGACATTCGCGTGTCGAATCCGATCACTTGACGACGATCGTCCCGGTCATTCCCGCTTCGCGGTGACCGGGGATCAGACAGGCATATTCGAACTCGCCGGCCTTGGTGAATTTCCAGACGAACTCGCTGGTCTTCTTCGGCGCGAGCTGTCTCCCGTTCGGTTCCTGATGCGCCATATCCGGGTGCTTTTTCATCTCTTCGGCGTGTTTGAGATTGTCTGCGGTGCTTGCCAGGACGAATTCGTGATCGAGCTCACCGTTGTTTCGCAGCACGAATTTGATCTGCTCGCCCTTCCTGATCTCGAGCCGTGCCGGGGCGAACAGCATCTTCCCGTCCGACTCTCCCATCGTCACCTGGACGATTTTTGCCGGCTTCTTCGGATTGCCCGGCTCGCCGGCCGAGAATGACTCGCTGTGGCCGTGGCTGTGCCCGGCCGGGCCTGCCCATGCGTTCGCTGAAAGCAGCGTTGCGGCGACAAGTGCGATACCGCTGCTGGTCCAATTCATCATCTCTCAACTCCTTCGCGTTTGATATCTGGTTCGCACCCGGGCCGACCCGATCGTCGGCCGGTTTCATCTCAGTCGAATTTCGCCTGAACGGTTTTGCCGTCGGGACCCGTCAACTGCACCACCCCTTTGGGCTGGCCAGGCAACGCGACCGTCGCGGGGCCGGAAAGGCGCGTGCCGTCGACGGGCGCCAGCACGACCCGCTGGGATTTGCCGCCTGCGACGAGGATCGCCGTTCCCTTGAATCCCGATGCCGCAACGGGTTTTTCGTTGG